>DASZUZ010000553.1:0-4270 GCA_035547415.1 Bryobacteraceae bacterium
CCACGCCGCCGGGCGGGGGCGTACACGGGATGTGCGGGTATTATGGGGCGAAGTCCGCGCTGCGAAATGCCTTCGGGCTTGGCTGACCTCCGCCTCTCTTCATGAAGACCGAATTCCGAAAAGCGGTGATGCCGCGGGAAGTGCGAAGTCTGATGGCGTTCGACCGGCGCATCTTCCCGAAGTCCGATTGCTTCACGGCCGACTACTGGCTGGCCTGCGAACCCTGGTGGATGCTTGCCGGCGGCAGGAGAGTCGGTTGCTGCGCTTTCGAGAAAGGGAAGAAGTCCCTGTACATCAGCACGACCGGAATTCTGCCGAAGTACCAGGGGATGGGCTTCGGACAGTTGATGAAGGCGTGGGAGATCTCGTATGCGCGGTATCACGGATATCAGAAGATCGTCACGAACACACGGAAGAGCAACGCCGCGATGATTGCGGTCAACAAAAAATTCGGATTCCGCGTGGTGCGGACCATGCCGCGGCACTATGACCAGCCTGTCGAGCCGGGCGTGCTGATGGAACTGGTGCTCTCGCGCTGAACGGGGATCACTGCGCCTTCAGGTAATCCGGGAGCCGCTGCTCGGCATGACCCATGGCGCGAGCGAGACTCAGCTTCGCCAGATTGTGGGCGAAGATCGCGGTGATGTAATCGAGATCCGCGGCAGCGACCGATTCCACGGCGCGCGTCACTTCGAGCGATTCGGAAACGCCCGCGTCAAACTTTTCGCGCGTGAGCCGAAGGGTTTCACGCGCCACGTCCTGATTGTTCCGGGCCAGATCGACCTGGCTCGCGGCGACCTGCAGATCGAGAAAGGCGTTGCGGATATCGCTTTCGATGCGGCCGCGCGTGTCCGCGAGTTCCGCGCGCCGCTGGTCCAGCGCGGCTTCGGACTGTTCGATGTCTCCGGCGGCGCGGCCTCCCTGCCAGATCGGAATCTTCACGCTTCCGGCAACCGTATAGGTGTGGGCCCCCTGATTGAAGCGCGGCCCGATTTCCCCGATATCCGCCGACATCGCGAGAGACGGTAAACGTTCGGCGCGCGCGGCGGAGCGCGAACGCTCGGCCGCCTTCACCTGAGCCTCAGCCGCTTTCAGGTCCGCGCGATCGTCGAGAGCCTGTTTGATCGCGTCCTCCACGGAAAGAGCCGGCGGCGTGGCGAAAGCGATATTGTCGGAGACTTCATAATGCTCGTTGGGCGGCAATCCCGTGAGCCGCGCGAGATTGATCTTCTGGCGCGCAAGATCGTTTTCGAGCGTGGCCACACGCTGCTGCTGCACCTGTTCCATCACCCGGCTCTGGTTGACGTCAATCTGCGCGACGAGACCCGCACGCCGGCGCTGCGCCGTCTGATCGAGAACGGCCTTCGCGGTCTCCAGTTGAACTCTGGCCGATTCCACGCGAGCCTTCGCCGCGATGACCTGCAGATACGATGCGCCCACGGCCAGCACGACGGTATCGCGCGCGTCCTGCATGGCCTGCTCATTGGCGCGAACGATCTCCTGCGACGCGCGGTAATTGTTCAGCGACGTCAGGTCGACGAAGTTCTGCGTCAGGGTGGCGCGCAGATCGAAGTAGTTGATCGGCCCTACAACGGCTGGCAGGAACGGCGCGCGAATCCCGAGCGCGGCGAGGCCCTGCGTCAGATAGTTCTCACGGAAAGCTCCGTTGAGATTGGGAAGGAGCACGCTGCGGGCAACGCGCTGCTGGCCTTTCGCCTGGCGAACGGCCGACGCAAGACCGACCGCGCCGAGGTTGGACGCGAGTCCCCGCTCAATCGCCTCATGCAGCGAGAGTTTCCCGGAAAACGGCATGCGCTCGATGCTGCTGGCGCTCCCTGCAAATGTTCCCTGGACCTGCACGCTGGTGTTGAGGGTGTTTACGCTGGTGGTCGTGCCGGGGATCGGCGTCTGAACGGCCGCTGCGGAGCCCGCTTGTCCCGCGCGGCCGGAGAGAGGCAACTGCGTGCCCACGCTCGATCCCCCCGCGGGCGGGCTCCCGCCTCCGAGTTGGGCGAAGGCGACGGCGACAGGGACGAGCAGTCCCGCGACGAGACGTCCAGACGTTGATCTCTTCATGTAATTACCCAAGTTGTTTCCGGAATCTCAAAACACTCAGCGAGAGCAGCACCACCGTGAATGCGACGAGGGCCAGCGCGTTGGGCCAGACCGAATCGAGGCCGCTGCCCTTGATGAGGACCGACCGCGTAATGATGCCGAAATGCCGGATGGGGTTCAGCACGGTCAGCGGCTGCATCCAGTGCGGCATCGCCTCGACGGGCGTGAGCGCGCCCGAAAGCGACGCGAGCGGCGGATTGACGAAAAAGCTCATCAGTTGCGCCTGCTGCGCGGACTTTGTGAACGTCGCGATAAACGTGCCGATGCCGATTCCGGCGAGCACGCAAAGCGCGGCGCCGGTCAGCACCAGCGCGATGCTCCCCCGAAACGGCACGTGGAAGGCAACCCGAATGAGCACCGTCGCAAACACGATCATGAAGCAGAGCAGGATGAACAAAGGAGCGATTTTGGCGACGATGATCTCTCCCGTGCCGGCGGGCGTCATCAGAAGTTGTTCGACGGTGCCTGCCTCGCGCTCTTTGATCATGGCAGCGGAGGAGATCAGCGAGCCGTTCAGCATCAGCAGAACGCCGAACGTGCCGGTCACGATGAACCACGAAGCGACGAGGCCGGGATTGAAGAGAAACGCCGGATGCATCAGCACCTGGCCGCGGCGCGCCACGGGATTCGAGGCAAGCTGCGTAACCCGCGCATGGATGCCGCCCTGCCGGATCATGTTGCGGTTCCAGCTCTGGATCACGCCTTCGGAATAGCCCTGCGCGATGGCCGCGGTGTTCGCATTCATCGCGTTGAGCAGAATCTGAACGTCCGTCTGACGTCCTCGCTGCAGGTCACGAGCAAAATCGTAGGGAACGACCAGCGCGGCGTCCAGATTCCCCTGGGCGATCGCTTCGCCCGCCTGATCCGCCGACAGATATGTTCCGGTAAGGCGAAATGCGCCACTCTGCGTCATGTCCGCGATCAGATCGCGGCTCTCCGGCGTGTGGCTCAGGTCCACGATGCCCATGCGAAGGTTATCGACCGTCGCGTTCAACGCAAATCCGAACAACAGGAGTTGCAGTGTCGGCGGAAGAATCAGGGAAATCGCCAGACGCCGGTCGCGCCGGATCTGGTTGAATTCCTTGCGAATGAGTGCGAGCAGACGACGGTTCATATGCTGAGCTGCATTCTGCGCATTTTGCGCCAGGCGAGAAGGTAAAAGATCGCGCCGATGACGGCGATCATGACGACGTTGAACCACATGGCGGCCCATCCGCCGCCCTGCAGGAGCGCGTCGCGCACGATTTCGATGTAATAACGGCCCCACACGACACCGGAAATCCACCTCAGTTGCGGCGGGATGTTCTGAATGGGGAAGATGAGGCCGGAGAGAAGAAAGACGAGCAGAAATCCGCCGAGCGCCACGGCCTGAATGGCCGCGGCCTGGCTGGGAATCGCCGCGCCGACCAGCGTCCCGAACGTCGCCACGCAGAAGCCGTAGAGAATGGTCGCAACGATAAACGGAGTGGGATCGCCCACGAGGTGAAGTCCGAAATAAGTGAGCAACAGCAGCAGCGAAAGGATCCACTCCGCGATGGCGATCAGCTCAAACGCGAGGATCTTCCCGAGCAGAAACTCGTGCGCCGAAATGCTCGAGACGTAAACCTGCAGGATGGTCTTCTGCTCTCCTTCTTTCGACATGGCAAGAGCCGCGAGCAGCGGTGGGAACATCGAGATGCCGAGGACAAAGATTCCCGGCCCGTAAAACTTTTTCGATTCGCGCCCCGGATTGAACCAGAGCCGGATCTGCGCTTTCACCGGCGCGGAGCCGGGACTATAGGCAGCCACGATTTCGCCCGCATAACCCTGCACCAGCTTCGCGGTATTTGCGTCTGTAGCATCGACGAGTAACTGAACTTCCGTCACGCCTCCACGCGCCAGGTCGCGGCCGAAGTGAGCAGGGATGATCAGGGCCCCGCGGGCTTTGTTGGCGAGGAATGCGTCCGACGGCGTTCTGTCCGATGCCCATGGAACGACGTGAAACGTGAGCGAGGCGCGAAAAGCGTCAATAAAGCTGCGGGAGGCGGACGAAGCGTCGAGATCCTGCACGACGAGGGGAAGTCCCGTCACGGTCAGCGAAATGGAGTTGCCAAGCAGAATCATCAGACCGAGCGGGAGGATCAGCGCGAGCGTGAGCGCCAGCCTGTCCCGCATG
>DASZUZ010000554.1:0-6223 GCA_035547415.1 Bryobacteraceae bacterium
GATCCATCTGCTGCCGAAGCTCGACAGCCTGCCTGCGCTTGCCCGCGAGGCCCTCCTCGGTCTGGCGGCGGCTCGACGCCACAGTCCGGATCTCTTCCTGACGCTGGGCGACACTCTCCGAAAGCTGCTGCTTCACACCCGTCAGGCGTTCGATTTCGGCGGACCCGGTTTCTTCTTCCTTCTGGACGCGGGCGCGCTCGCGCTCGATGCCGGCAAGATAGGTTTCGGCCTGCGCAAGCTGGTTTTTGATGGTGGAGGCTTCGCCCAGCAGGCGAAGAATCACGGACCGCGACGCTTCAATCGTCTTCTCAGCCTCGCGGACGCGGACCTGAATCTCGTCGCGCACGCGGTTCTTTTCCATCAGGCCGGCGCGAACGTCGTGCATTTCGCGCTCGAGTTCCGTAACGCTTTCCGCGAGTGCCGTCCGTTCGGTTTCGTTCTGCTGAAGCCGGTTCTCGAGATCGGCCGTTTCCTGTTCGGCGCGCGTCATGCGCTGCTCGATCGAGGCGGCCTCGCGAACCTGCGATTCCAGACGGCCTTTCGTCCGCTCGGCCTCGACGGTCATTGCCGAGAGCTGGCGGCGCGCGTCGGTGAGTTGGGCTTCGAGCGCGTAAAAGATCTCCTGCGCCTTCTGCCGCTCGGCGTCTTTGTCGGCCGCCTGAACCGTTGCGTCTTTCAATTCGGCCGATGCCTGCTCCAGCGCCGCAGCGGCTTTCGCGGCTTCGGCGCTCAGCGTGACAAAGCGGCCCGCGAGCACGGTGCGGAGTTGTGTTTCGAGTTCGCCCTTGAGTTCCTGATACCGCTTCGCTTTGGCGGCCTGACGCTTGAGCGAGTTGACCTGCCGCGTGACTTCTTCAAGGATGTCGAAGACGCGCGAGAGGTTCTGCCGGGCTCCTTCGAGCTTTGCCTCGGCAAGCCGGCGGCGGTTTTTATATTTCGTGATACCGGCGGCTTCTTCCAGAACGGCGCGGCGATCCTGCGGTTTGGACGACAGAATCTGGCCGATACGCCCCTGCTCGATAATCGCGTAGCTTTCCGGACCGAGTCCGGAGCCCATGAAGATGTCCTGGATGTCGCGCAGACGGGCCTGACGGCCGTCAATGAGGTATTCGCTTTCGCCGGAGCGGAAAAGCCGGCGCGTGATCGTGATTTCACCGGGCTTGTTGGAGGCCGGTGGGTGCGCCTGCGCCGCGTTGATCTCCTGAACCTTCGGGGCTTCTCCTTCGCCCGCCGCGGTTTCCTGAACAGGTGGAGGCGGTGGCGCTTGTCCCGACTGCGGATCCACGAGCACCATGGTCACGGACGCCATCCCGACGGGCTTGCGGGACTTCGTGCCCGCGAAAATCACATCTTCCATGCGCGCGCCGCGCAGACTGCGGGCGGACTGCTCGCCGAGCACCCAACTGATGGCGTCGCTCAGATTCGACTTGCCGCAGCCATTCGGCCCGACCACCGCGGCGATGCCGCCCCCGTTAAACCGGAGCTCGGTCCGGTCGCAGAAAGACTTGAACCCCTGCAGTTCGACTTTTCGTAGCTTCAGCACTGCAATACCTCGGTCTTCTCGTGAGACGCGCACAAGCCGCGCGGGCACGTGCGCTCTCAGACGCTCGGGGGAGAGCTTCCCCATACTACCCAGGTTTTCGGGGCGATGTAAAGTAGCAGATATACAGGATGGTGTATCTCGAGCCGCAAAGCCACAACATGTAGCGGAGGACTCGACCAATGAACCATCCGCTCGAACAATGAAACATGTTGGGACGCTCCGGCAGCAGTGACGCAAGGAGTGAGGATTGCCGGTTCTCTGGCAGCTTTGGAAACCCGGCATCCAGTTCGATCCGCTGGCAGCAACATGCTGCCGCGCCGAGCGCTGGCGAACCGCGACGATACGAAGTTGGGCACGATTTAGAGTTATCGATTCATGGCTCCATTACCACGTCATGAGTTGTGGGGATTCCAGCCTTGCAATGCGCGCACTCCTGATTGGCTTTTCCGGTGAGATGATAGTCGATCCCATTGATGATGATCTGTTTCGGGTCTGGGAATCGGCTTGCGGAAGGCGTCTTCTGGTCAGCCTCCAGAAACCAATGGCATCGCGCGATTTCGTCGTTTGTAGCGGGATCAAAGATGACGATTTCCTGATTGTAGGGGGCGTTCACGTCGGCTTCTGAGCGATTCACGCGGGGTTTGACCTTGCCACGTAAAACATCCAGCCTTTTTGCTTTCACTTGCTCCCATAAGCGCTCCACCCAGAAGATGCGGCGGAGATGCCAGGCGCAAACGATGACTTCCGTCGATGTATTATTATTGTGCAGACGAGTGCCCGCCATGTTTAACGTAGGCCAGGTTTCACGCCAGATCGCTCAAATTCCTGACGGGCATATCTCAATAGATGCGTTCGAAAGATGGTTTCGTTTTCAGTCGCGTGGCTTCCACGCGTGGAACGACGAGCGACTGAAAGAAGCCGTGTTCGATATCGAGGGGGTTCTGTCGGAATACCACTTCGGCGAACTCGGCGAACTCGACGCTGCAAAGGCGCTGGCTGCAGCCATTCGGCCTTTTGAAAGGCACCGGACGTCCGCTGTCCTTGCATTTCGGTTCCTGGCGCCACACTCCGAGGCAGGAGCCAGTTACGCCGACTCGTCGGATGAAGATTTTTCATCGCGAATTCCGGTCGGCTCTACTCGACAGGATTTCCAGCTTTACGCAACAGCGTGAACGAGGATCGCGCGACTTCGATTCCATCAAGAACGAATGCGGCGTAGTGAACGCCCATCACCCGCGGAATCACACCTACAGAAATGGCATGGGTGAAAGCCGCCGGTGCGCCGTCTACTTTGGGCTCGATCATGATCTCGGCTGCATCGAGAAGAGGTGACTCTTCTCCGTTTGGCCTGATTAGCTTGAACTGCATGGAGTGTTTCGCCCCGGGCGCGCCAGGCTTGAACCTGCCCATCGCAAGCATATTCATGATAACGGCGGTTCTTTCAACGGGCACATCTGCGGGAGGGTCCCCCACCCAGAAAACATCGACGATCCGAATTGCGGAAACCACCGAATCCTGCTCGGTCAGTACTCGTTCACAAACAAGCAGGTTGATCGATTCCAAATCAGACTCGCCCGATAGCATTGCAACATCATACAACCCGGAATTCCTTCGGATTTGAGCAGTGATCACGATTTTGCGCGTCGATCAGGTCCATCAGAGCAGGACGTCACCTTCGGGTTCGCCAGACAAGCGCACCGTTACTGCTCGGCGAAGTCCAGAGGGCCAGATCCCCGACGGAGCGGCCCGGGCCTTCTGATATCGCTGTTCCTCGCACCAGCGATGCTCTCATTCGTTCAGCCGCTTTCCAGCGATATTTAGAGCCGGAACTGCTTCCACGCTAACCTGAAAGCACGATCTCCTGATGAAATCTCCGCTCCGGCTCGTCGCAATCCTGCTCGCGCTCGCGATCCCGGCCTCCGCCGTGGACTGGAAATCGCTCAAGCCGCAGGGCTATGTCAGCGACTTCGCCGGCGTCGTGGATGCGCAGAGCCGGGCTGAAATCGAAAGCTACGCCGAGCGGGTTCAACAGGCCACCGGCGCCCAACTCGCTTTCGTCACCGTCCGCTCACTCGAAGGCGAGCCGATCGAAGACGTCACGAACGACATTTTTCATGCCTGGGGCGTCGGCCAGAAAAGAGAAGATGACGGCGCGATGCTGCTTCTCTCCGTCAGCGACCGGAAGTCGCGGCTCGAGGTCGGCGGCGGGCTCGGCGGCATTATCCCGGACGGCATGGCCGGACTGTTGCTCGATGACATGCGTCCCGCCCTGCGGGAAGGGCAATACGGGCCAGCCCTGCTGACAGCGGCCGAACGGCTCGGCAGCACGATCGCGCAGTCGAAAGGCGTGCAGATTCCCGCGCCCGCCGTGCACTACCGGGTTCGCCGCGCGACGCGCGATTCCATTCCCTGGCCTCTGATCTTCTTCGGCATTTTTATCCTTCTGATGCTCATGCGCCGAGGCGGGGGCGGACGTTACCGCGGCGGCGGCGGAGGCGGCGGATTCTGGACCGGTCTGCTGCTGGGTCAGTTGCTCAATTCGGGTCGCGGATGGTCCGGCGGCAACCGTGACGGCGGCGGATTCGGCGGCTACGACTCGGGCGGATCCGGCGGGGGATTCGGCGGATTCGGCGGCGGCGATTCCGGTGGCGGCGGCGCGTCCAGCGACTGGTAGATAGAATACTCAAAGCTCATGCCCGGCGCGCTCGAACAACTCGTGGACAAACTCCGCAAAGCTTTCGGCGCGGAACTTGTGTCGGTGATCCTGTACGGCTCGGCTGCGGCGGGCAATCATCACGAGAAGTTTTCCGATTACAATGTGCTTTGCGTGCTCACCCGCATCACGCCGGCCGACTTGCGCGCGTCCGAGCCGATCTTTCGCTGGTGGCGCGAGCAGGGCAATCCGTCACCGCTTCTGCTCACCGAGACCGAGGTGCGGACGTGCACCGACTGTTTCGCCATCGAGTTCTATGACATTCGCGAGACTCATCGCATCCTGCACGGAGCTGATGTCGTCTCGGATCTGGATATCGACGATTCGTTCTACCGGGCGCAGGTCGAGCGTGAGCTGCGGGCCAAACTGCTGCGGCTGCGCCAGAAAGCCTCCGGTATACTTTCGGATAAAGATGTACTGCGCCGTTTGCTGATCGACTCGGTCTCGACGTTTACCGTGCTTTTTCGCCACGCGCTGATTTTGCATGGCGTCAAGGCGCCGGCGGTCAAACGGGAAATCGTCGCCCGCGCTCAGGAGACATTCGGAATCGATCGCGCTCCATTCGATGCGCTCCTCGATCTGCGGGAGGAACGTTCGAAACCGAAGGAAATCGATCCGGAGCCTTTCCTCGCGGCGTACATGCATGAGATCGAGCGGGTGATCGACGCAGTGGACAGGCTGGATAAACGGGAGATGAGCGGCAGATGAAATCCGGAGTCATCATTCTGATTGCTGTAGGGCTCGCGCTGGTGATGGGCGGGTGCGAGTTTGTTCACGAGCGGAACAAGCTGGCATCGGAGCGAGAGACCATTAACGCGGAGTGGAGTCAGGTGGATGCCGACCTGCAGCGTCGCGCGGACCTGATCCCCAATCTTGTCGAAACGGTCAAAGGGTACGCGAAAGAAGAAACCACCGTCATCCAGTCGGTCGCCAATGCGCGCGCGGCGCTGGTCGGCGCGAAGACCCCGCAGGAAAAGATCGACGCGAACCAGCAGTTGACCGGAGCGCTCGGGCGCCTGCTCGTCGTCGTCGAGAATTATCCCAATCTCAAGGCGAACGAAAATTTCAGGCAACTCCAGTTTTCGCTCGAAGGGACTGAGAACCGTATTCTGCAGGCGCGGCGCCGATACAACGAAGCCGTCCAGAGATACAACACCGATCTGTCCCTGTTTCCAGCGAACGTAGTCGCTTCCATTGCCGGATTCCAGCGCGAAGACGCCTATTTCAAGACCGAACCGGGCGCCCGAACCGCGCCGAAAGTACAGTTCTAAAGAAAAATTCCATGAGCACACCGCAAGTCAGCACTCCGCAATTCGCCAATTACATCAATGGCGAGTGGGTCACCAGTTCCAAAACGTTCGAGAATCGCAATCCCGCCAATACGGATGAGATCGTAGGCGTTTTCGCAAAGGGCTCCGCCGCCGATATGGAAGCCGCGGCTAAAGCCGCTGAAGCGGCGCTGCCCGGGTGGGCGTCCATGCCCGCGCCGGCACGCGGCAACATCCTGTTCAAAGCCGCCGATATTCTGGAAAAGAAATTCGATCAGCTTGGCGCCGAGATGACTCGCGAAGAGGGCAAGACGCTTCCCGAAGCCAAAGGCGAAGTGCGGCGCGCGATCAACATCTTCCGCTATTTCGCCGGCGAGGGTTCGCGCCTCAACGGCTCGATGGTGCCCTCCGAGCGCGAGCGCGTTCACGTCTTCGCGGTACGCAAGCCCATCGGCGTTGTCGGACTGGTCACGCCGTGGAACTTCCCCATCGCGATTCCCGCCTGGAAGATGGCGCCGGCGCTGATCTGCGGCAACACCATCGTGGTGAAGCCCGCGTCGGCGTCGCCGCTTTGCGCGTGGCGTCTGGTCGAGGCGCTGCATGAAGCCGGGATTCCGAAAGGCGTCGTCAACTTTGTTGCGGGGTCCGGCGGCGAACTGGGTGAGGCTCTGGTCAAGGCTGGCCCCGTCAAGGCCATCT
>DASZUZ010000555.1:0-4158 GCA_035547415.1 Bryobacteraceae bacterium
AATACCGGCGTGACCCGGTTTGCAGCCACTCGTAAAAGCAATAAAACGATGCGATGCAAGCCGCGATGGCGAGAGCATAGGGGCGGGCCCCGACGGCACTCCGGATCATCGACGGATGTGTAATAAAGACAGCGGAGGCGACCACTCCCGCGCCCCGTCCGGCGATCCTTTCAGCGAACCTGTACAGCAGGAAAAGCGCAACCAGCGAACCCAGTAACGAAGGCGTCCGCATCGAAATGTCGCGCAACGGCGGAGAGCCCACGCAGAAGAACGACGTCACGACCGCATAAAGGATGGATTGTCCCGGCCAGCGGGAGGTGTGCGCGATCGCTTCACGCCAGCCATCGCGAGCCATCCAGTAAGTCCCTGCTTCGTCGGCCCAGAATGTCCTGTAGAGCCCCGGGGTCCAGGCAAGCAGACACAAAGCGGCGCAGAGGATCAGCGCGGTATTGTTCCGGCTGAAAATGTCTTCGCCGCGGTCACTTGACCGCGCGAGACCGTCGGCTTGTGTCGGCGAACTCACCGGCGTCATTCAATAACTCCCCGTACCCGGCGGATAACGTCGCTTTCCAGTCGGAATCACACCTGTAACATGTCCGAACCCGGCATGCAGCGCTCTCGGAGCGAGTCAGATCGCGTAACAGAGCCTTCGGAATGTCTGCAGAATAACGGCGGGGGCTAGTTGTGTCAATGATTTAAAAAGGCTTACGGCGCCTATCCTTCGGCGATAGTTCCCGCGGGCGCCGCTTCTCTCCGAATGCGGGTATTTGTGCGGCTTTCAACCGATATTCGGTTTCCTTCCGCACGGACCAAAAGATAGGAGCCGCATTAAAACAAGATAGGTTGACCGGCGCGAGGGTCGCGCTTAATGTCAGAGTTGCTTTGTCGGTAGAGACTCAGGGCATTACGTCTTCTTTTGAAGAAACCCGGGCTGAGGGCGCCAGGCGGGTAGCGGCGGCATTTCTGTCTTCGCTCCTTGTGATGAGTTGCGCCGTTGCGATTTATGTCGTGTGCGCGTCGTTAGTTGTTGAAGCGCCGCAATCGCCCGAAGTCCGCGCGAGCGCCTCACGGCCGGGTGTGGAAGTATTTCATGACGCCGTCGAGAGCAGGGGCGGACAGGAGTTTTCTTTTGCCGAGTGGAACGCCGTTCGCCGCGTCGCGGGTCTCGCCGCTATCGCCGACGTCCCTCTCAACGTGGGAGCGGCAGGTAATGAGCAACTCGTCCCGGTGGGATTCGTCAGCGCCGGATACTTTCGGGATCGTGGCATGGATCTCGCGCCGGATTCCGGCTTCACCTGCGCAAACGACGATTCAGCCGAGCCTTGTCCCGAAGCAATCCTGGAACGCGGGCTCGCGCGGGAATTGTTCGGAACCGGCGCGCCCTCATCGATTCGCGTGAACGGGCGTTGGCTGCGTGTCCGGGGCGTGGTATCGAACAGCCTGCCACCGGGCCGGGTCTCCGGCGGTCTGGACGCGCCGAGAATCTGGATTCCGATATCGTCCGCGTCTGCCGTACTTGGCCGGGACTGGATCGGAGGCAACTCGAACCATAACCTCATGGTTGTCGGCCGTTCCGCGCTGTTACTCCGTCCTCAGGCTGAGGAGCATCAAATAGACGAGGCATTGAGACGCGCGGCTCGGACTCTTCCCGAAAGGCCCGCGGAAGTGACAGTCGTGCCAGCGCCACAAGCCGCCCTCACGCACGCGCTGCGTTTGAGCGGTTCGGGCGCGGGTGCGCTGGTCCGTTATGCATCGGGCCTGGGGCTGGTTCTGATCGCAGTGTGCGCGGCGATGGCTTATGCGATCGCGTGGCGGTCGGCGCGGCAGTACTTTGACGAACATCGCGTGAACCGTTTCGGCATCGTAATCTGGGTCGGCATTGCGCTGGGCCTTACCTCTGCCGCTCTCGGCATACTGGGCGCGGTTCCTCTGCTCCGCCTCGCGACGATCATGGCCGAGGCGCACAGGCTCCCATTCGAGGCGCCCGCGATATCTCCCGGAATTGCCGCGGCGGCGGCCCTGGTGTGCGGCGCTGCCGGAATCGTTTTTGCCGCAGTGCGCAATCGGATCGGATCTTTTCGCTTGTACTTGCCCGTTTCCGCGGCGCAACTGTACTGGGCTTTGTCCTTCATCGTCGTCGCTTTGATTGCGATCGGCGCCACCAATGGAATTCTGCTCGGCGATTTCTGGGATCACGGGGCCGCCGTTCGGGAACTAATGTCCCACCCGACCGATCCGTCGCATCCAATCTTCAATCTCCGGCTGCCGCACCAGTTCTTCTCGCCTTACTCGCTCGCGGTGGCGGCGTTAAGCCGCACCACGGGCCTTTCCGCCGTCGACGGCCTTCGACTGGCCGGCGTCATCAACGTCCTCGCATTGTTTACGACGTTCTACCTGTTCGCCGTGAAGATGTTCCGCAACCCGCGCACCGCGCTGTACGGAATCCTTTTCGTCCTCCTTCTGTGGGGGCCGGCGGCATGGAATCACAGTGGATTCCTGCACTTCAACTCTCTTGTCCAGACGGCGGCGTTTCCCTCGACCTTTGTCTCGGCGCTGACGTTCCTGATCTGGTACTGTGCGCTGCTTCTCGAACATCGTCCGCTGATGCTTGTCTCGGTGATTGCCCCGTTGATGCTGGTAGCGCTGATCAGCCATCCTTTGACGAGCATCGCGATGATGATGGGACTTGCAGCCATTGCTGTGGGCCGGGAATACCGCAATCGCGGCCGGCTTGCCATCGCCGCCGCCGTCCTGCTGACATTCGCCGGAGCGGCGCTATGGCCGCTCTTTCCGTTCTACGGATTATTGACTCAGTCGCCGAGGTGGGATCTCGACGCAAACTGGATGTACTCGAATTACGGCGGCATCCTGCTTCGGATTTTCCCGGCGCTGGTGGGCTTGCCGGTTGTTGTACGACGCCTGATGCGCAATCCCAGGGACTTCATCGGCCTGACGTTCTGCGGTTTGCTGCTGGTCTATCTGCTCGGGGGCATTACAGGGAAGTATGTGGTTGGCAGAGTCCTTCCGTTCGCGCTTCTCATGCTTCAGTTGAGCCTCGCCCACTGGCTCGCGCAAGCGGCTGACGATGCGGCGCCGTCGGGGTTCGCGATGCGCCGTGGCCTCCTGGCGCTGACTTTGGTCTGCGGCCTCACGATGCTGCCGGGCATCGCGTCGTCGCTGCCTCTGTGGCAGAACTCCTACGGCGAGTTTCGTTTTCTCTCTTCCCGGGTGAAGCCGTCCGAAACGGTTCTCACCGACGAGCAGAGCAGCCTGAAAGAGCCGGCCTTCGGTGGCCGCGTCGTGGCATTTACGCGTGGCCATACCGTCGGGTTCGTGCCGGACCTTGCCGCGCGGAACGAGGACCGGGACAGGTTCTTCGAGCCCGGCACGTCCGACGGAGATCGCCGGCGCATTATCGGCAGGTATCAGGTTCAGTATGTCCTCATCAATCGGAGAGAAGTCACGGACTGGCCGTCGGTTCTTATGTCCGTGGAACGGATGGGGCGAATCGACTGGTGGGACGGGGACATGATTCTTGTCTCCGTGCGCGCGTGAAACGGATGGAGATGCCCCGAGGAGGGAACGATTGTGAGCACAACGATGGCGCAGCAGCGGATTTCGAATTACCCCGAAGCGGAAGGGCCGCTAACCGAAGCGCGGGTTGCCGTGCTCATCCCGTGCTGCAACGAGGCAAACACCATTGCCCGCGTGACCCGCGATTTCCGTTCCGCGCTGCCGCGAGCCACCGTCTATGTTTATGACAATAACTCCAGCGACGGGACCGCCCGAATCGCCGAGTCCGCCGGCGCTGCTGTCAGGTATGAGCCGATGCAGGGCAAAGGACATGTCGTGCGGCGCATGTTCAGTGACATCGAAGCGGATGCCTACGTCCTGGTCGACGGCGACGACACCTATGACGCCTCCGCGGCCCCGGCGATGGTAGAGCGCGTCCTCCGTGGAGGCGTCGACATGGTGGTCGGACGGCGCGTGGACACCGAAGCCGATGCCTACCGAAGCGGTCATCGCTTCGGGAACACGCTGCTGACTCATGCGGTTGGTCTGCTGTTCGGGAATCGCGTCCAGGACATGCTGTCCGGGTACCGGGTGTTTTCCCGGCGCTTTGTCAAGAGTTTCACCGTGTTCACGCCCGGCTTCGAA
>DASZUZ010000556.1:0-1500 GCA_035547415.1 Bryobacteraceae bacterium
TCAATACGGTGGCGGGTCGAGATTCAACCCGCCATTCCTTTCTGAGCCACCCGCGCTATGCGAGGCTGACCTGCTCGGCCTGAAGGCCTTTCGGCCCGCGCTTCACGAGGAAGGAAACCCTGCTTCCTTCTTCCAGCGAGCGATAGCCGGCCGCTTCAATCGCCGAGAAGTGGACGAAGACATCTTCGCCGTTCTCCCGGGCAAGAAAGCCAAATCCTTTGGCTGCATTGAACCACTTGACGGTTCCTGTTTCTTTCATGTGTATACAACTCCGTTTCAGCAATGGAAATCCTGAGGGATCGAGTGAGGAAGGACGAAAACGGAAGAACCGTTAGGGGCGAGTCAAACGATGTGCGGGATATTCAACAAGCTTCTGTGAGGATAGCACAGGTTCCCGCGCCGCTTTTCGGCACTCGACTCCAGTTCAGTACAGAAATTTTCGATCTTTTTGAAAGACAATAACATGCTCTCCGACAGGATGTTGCGAGGTTCGGAGCCATTCTTCGGGTGCGGGGATCTGGCGGGGGTGTGGTATCCGGGTGTTCGTGTGGGCGACATTCAATGGGCGGCCTCGGGGCGGGGCCCGGGTTCCGCAGACGACGAATATCGAGATGGACGCGGCCGAGTTCGCGCGGGTGCGGCTTGGGTTTCTGCCGGACGAGAAGCAGATGGAAGTGCTTCGCTCGACGGCGAAGCGCGGGATTCTGAATTGCTCGCGGCAGTGGGGCAAGTCGACGGTGGCGGCGGCGAAGGCGGTGCATCGGGCGTATACGCGGGCGGGGGCGCTGGTGCTGGCGGCGAGTCCATCGGAGCGGCAGAGCGCGGAGTTTCTGCGGAAGGCGACGGGGCTGGTGCGGCGGCTGGGGATTCCGGCGCGGGGCGATGGGGATAACGCGGTTTCGCTGCAGTTTCCGAACGGGTCGCGGATTATCGGGCTGCCGGGGAAGGAGGCGACGGTGCGCGGGTTTTCAGCGGCGTCGATGATTCTGATTGACGAGGCGGCGCGGGTGCCGGATGAGATGTATGAGGCGCTGCGTCCGATGCTGGCGGTGGGGGACGGGGATTTGTGGCTGATGAGCACGCCGTGCGGTCAGCGCGGGTTCTTTTACGAGACGTGGACGGGGGCGTCCGGCAATGCGGAGGAGTGGATGCGGATCAGCGTGAAGGCGACGGAATGTCCGCGGATTTCGAGCGCGTTTCTGAACGGGGAGCGCGGGGCGATGGGGCAGGCGAAGTTTTCGCAGGAGTATTTGTGCGAATTTCAGGGGGATGGGACGGAGTATTTCGATCGGGCGCTGGTGGAGGCGGCGGTGGATTTGAGTGTGCCGGAGTTGCGGATAAATGGGAGACGGTGAGCGGGCGGAGGCGAGGCCGCCGAACCGGCGACAGGTGGAATATTGAGCTTGAACCAATGACCTTCATGTTATGAGGCCGCGTGGGGCCCGAACACTTTGAATCTCTTGACAATTCCCGATGCCAGTGTAGTCCAGTGCCATTACT
>DASZUZ010000557.1:0-3095 GCA_035547415.1 Bryobacteraceae bacterium
CGAGGGTGAGAAGCAGAAGCGCACGAAGAACTTTAGTGGGGTATTGACGCCTGAAAGAGTACATGAAATAACGGGTCCGTGGAGTCGTAATCTTCCTTAAGCTAAAGGAAGCACCACGGTGGAATCAATGTATTTAATTACACGTTAACTTTGGATAGTGTGCTGACTCACACTGCACCTGTTTACTCGCCTGCGATCAAACATACGGGAGCCGCTTCAAGCGGAACTCAAGGCTCGACCGCCTCCAGGTACACCTCGCCGCCCATGGTGTCATCGGCTCCGAACGGGAACACGATGAGCCCGAGAATCGCCGACACACCCAGTGAAGCCGCCGCCATCACAAATGCCGCGGCATACCCGAAGTGGCCCGATACGGTCCCCGCCGCGAACGAGCTGATGCCTACAAACAAGTCGTAAAACGCGCTCAGAACGCTGACCGCCGTCCCATGCTCCTGCACCGGCGTCCGTTTGAGAACGGCGGATGCGATCGACGACCACGGGAAGGAAAATCCGAAACCCAGCAATGCGGCCGCGCCGACCGCGACCGCCGGCCGCGGACCCGTCGCAATGATGAGCAGCCCCAGCGCCATCGCCGAAATTCCGAAATAGAACGTGATCCGCGGATGCATCCGGTCCGGCAGCCCCCCGAGGAAGAACCGCGACAGCAGGATCAGGCCCGCATAGGCCGAAAACGCGGCCGGACCGGAGCCGCCGTGCTGCGCCAGGTACAGCACGAGAAATCCGGTGACGACCGGGAAATGTACGTTCACGAATCCGAGCGCAAACCCCGGACGGATGAGGTCGCGAGGAAGCCACTTACGCCGGGACGGACGAACGCCGGGCTTATAGTGTTCGGGTACGCGCGTCAGCATCACGAACGCGACAGCCGCGGTCACCAGCTGCATCAGGGCAGCGCGCTGGAACGTGCCCAGCCACTGCCCGACAACCGGTCCCGCGGATATACCGCCCCAGATTCCGCTGCTCACATAACCGAGCGCCTGCGAACTTCGCTGTACGCCCGCCAGTTCGACTGCCCACGCCGCCGCGCCCGTGTACAGGCACGCCTCGCCGAAACCCTGGAGAATCCGGCCCAGATAGGCGCCCCCGACTCCCAGCGGAAGCAGGTATGCGCCCCCTGCCAGCCCGCAACTCAACAACCCGGTGAGAAACGCGATCTTGCGCCCCCGGTGATCCGCGAGCGGCCCCGAGAAGAACCGGCCCCCCAGCGCGACGAACGAAAAGATGCCGATGACGAACCCGACCGTCTGATCGGAGCCGCCAAGATCGTGCCGGATATGAGGAGCAAGAACGGGCAGTACTGTCCCCATGCCGAGAAAGCCAAGGAACGTCGCTCCGATCAGGGACCAGAAAAGCGGTCCGAACTCCTTCGGTGATGACCCCATTTAAGCTCATTTTACGAGTCGATCCCGCGCTGTTATAGAATTGCGCCATCACCATGCGCAAATCCGCTCTGTTTGTCCCCCTCGCCGGCGCGGCTCTCCTGCTGGCGGTGGAGACGGTCAAAACCCCCGTCAACAACGACGATGTACGCGTGCTCGACGTCGTCCTCCAGCCGCACGAAAAGACGAAGATGCACGAACACAAAGTAAACCGCGTGATGATCTATCGCAACGCCGGTTCGCAGAACTTCGAATACGAGAACGGGAAACATGCGGTGCTCAATTTCAAAGAGAACGAGGTGAAATGGAGCCCGATGGGAGGGAAGCACATCGCCGAAGTCGCGACGGAAAAGCCGCTCAACCTGATCGAAATCGAGTTGAAAAAACCGGGCGCCGGCAGGAAGGTCACGACGGATCTCGATCCGCTCAAAATCGACAGGAAGCACTACAGGCTGGAATTCGAAAACGATCAGGTCCGGGTCTTCCGGGTGAAGATCGGGCCGCACGAATCGACCCCTCTCCACGAACACCAGCTGAATCGGATCAACCTCTACCTGACGGACGCGGCGGTCCGTGTGACTTCAGCGGACGGCAAGGTGGACTTGACGCCCCACAAAGCGGGCGACATCGTGCAGGGCGGAGCCGCAAAGCACCGCGAAGAGAACACAACCGATAAACCCGTGGAAGTGATCGTCACTGAACTCAAATACTGACACTGTGCTACTCTGAGAGTTTGCGGCTGGCCATCCGGCCGGACGAGAACATTTCCAGGAGTTTCCATCAAATGGCAAGAGTTTGTGAGGTCTGCGGCAAAGGTCCGCAATTCGGGCATAAGATCAGCCATGCCCACAACGTCACCAATCGGCGTTGGAACGTGAACCTGCAGAGCGTGCGCGCGCTCGTCAATGGCGCGAACAAGCGCCTGCGCGCCTGCACTTCCTGTATCCGCAACGGAAAAGTTCAGAAAGTCGCGTAGTTCTATATTTCGGGATAGAAATCGAAGAAGGCATCGAGCGATTGAAGCAGTTGTCGCTTGATTTCTTCTTCGCTCCCGCCTTCGATCAGATGCATCGTCACTGAGGCTTTCCGGCCGTTTTTCAGCTGCACGTGAGCGTCTTCGAAAGTCTCCAGGTCATCGCTCGGCAGCAGCCGTACTCCGTAAACCAGCGCCAGTTTCGCCATCAGATAAACATTTCTTCGTCCAGCGTAACGTGGTCGACGCTCGCGCGCCGGCCCTGCGAATAGGTTGACACCGCAGCCTTAATCCCCGCCAGCACGCCGCTCGCTTCCCGCACGGGCTTCATCACGGCCGCTTTCACGTTGTCGCCCGCATGGTGTACATGCTCCACCGTCTCGTCCACCGCCGCGTCCATTCGCGCGACCTGAACCTTCGCGCGGTCGGCAATATCGCGGCCTACTTCGGCGAAGCGATGTGCCTGATCCTTCGCGACATCGGACATATCCTTTGCGTTCGCGGCGATCTCGCGGGCGCGAGTCGCAATGTCGGAAACTTTCGGCGCATTCTCGTCGGCCACTCTGCGCGCCGTGTCGATGATCGGTTCCACGCGCGTGATCACATCGTGCGCTTTGACCTGCAATTTCGATACGACGCGATACAGTACGATGGCGACCGCCGCCATGATGACGATGCACAGCGTGGAGATGGCCACGGCGCCCGTGATAACCCAGCGAAAT
>DASZUZ010000558.1:0-9754 GCA_035547415.1 Bryobacteraceae bacterium
AGTCGATCGAGGCCGCGGCTGTTTGTGGCGGCGTACTCCGGATCGCCGCGACCGTGAGCCCGCCCCAGCCCAGAGCGGCGAGGAACACGATGCCCATGGCAAACGTCCGCTTGCGGAGGCGCACCACGCGGCTGCGGTCCACAAAAGGCGTCACGATGAGCGCGAGGATCGCAAGGGTGGGAAGAATCACCGTGCCGACGACTTCCAGCGGCCCCTCAAAGACTTTGAGCATCTGGAAGAGGAACAGGAAGTACCATTCCGGACGCGGGATGTAACTGGTATCGGTAGGGTCGGCGAGCCGTTCGAGCGGAACGCGGACCGCGATGGCCATGGTGAAGAGAACGGCGAACGCGATGAATACGGCGACGGTGTCTTTGAAGACCTGTTCGGGATAGAAGGACTTCTTCGGCTTCAGTTCATCGCCGGGAGCCGGCGCCACGCCGTGCCGCCGCACCAGATAAACGTGCAGCGCGATGAGAAGCATGGTGGCGGGCGGAAGCAGCAGAACGTGAAGCCCGTAAAAACGCGCGAAAGTCACCACGCCGACGTCGCCTGTACTCGCAAGCAGCCGGCTCACATAAGGTCCGGCAAGGGGTACCGTGGCGCCAATCTGGGTCGCAACAACCGTTCCCCAGTAAGCGCGATTGTCCCAGGGCAGCAGATAGCCCGTAAGACCGTAAGCCATCGTGAGGAGCAGAAGGACGACGCCGACGACCCAGGTCCCTTCGCGAGGCTTCTTGTACGCGCCCCAGAGGAACACTTGCACCATGTGGAGCACGACGACGACGATAATCATGCTGGCTCCCCAGTGGTGGAGTCCGCGCATGAGGCGCCCGGCGGTCACTTCGGTGAGAATGTAGCGGAGGCTGTTATACGCATCTCCCGGCGTGGGCGCGTAGTTGAAAGCCAGCATCGCGCCGGTGAAGAACTGAATCAGGATCAGAAACAGGGCCACGCTGCCGAAGACCTGATGCCAGCCGCTGGATGCCGGGATCTCCTCGTAGAGGAACTTCTGAAGACCGGTGTGCAGCCCGGTGCGGTGATCGAAAGCTTCGATGAACTCTTCGAATCGCTTTTTCATGGGGTTCCTTTCTTACGCGGAAGTCTTGAGCGGCCCAACCTGCAGGCGGTTGTTCTGAACGGTGGTTACGTAGCGATCGAGCGGACGAGGCGCGGGCCCGGAAAGCACTTTACCGTCCAGCGAGAAGAACGACGCGTGACAGGGGCATTCGAACTGCTTCACGCCCTGATTCCAGTGATAAGCGCAGCCAAGGTGCGTGCACTGCGGGCCGAAAGCGATGATTTTGTTATCGCTCGTTTTGACCACCCACGCGGTCTTTTTCTCCGTGATGACACGCCATCCGTCCACGCGGCTCTGCTGAAAGCTCATCTCCACCGGCGCGCCGGGAGTGAGCTGGCTGATATCTCCCGCGTCGACGAACCCGGATTGCTTACGGGTCCGGGGGGCCGCGAGAAGGTAAACAAGAGTCGGAATAGCCAGCGCGAAACCAATTACCGCGCCGAGAATATAAATCACTGCCAGGTGGAAAGCCCGCCGCGGCATATCTTCGGCAGGGACCGGCTGGGTGGGGACTACGGTCTGATCGGACATATCAGCGTTTCCATTCTATGCGAGAGGTAAGCGGATGTTGGAGAACCGAATGCTGACTGCAAGCGAAGGGATTGAATGGACGAAGTGGCGTCGCACGATAGTATTGACAGCCGGGCTGGCTGCCACGGAACTAAGGGCCGGGACGCGAGATGAAGATATGAAGAGCGGAGCAAGGACGAGTGGAGACGAGAAAGCGACAAGAGCCCTGACCGGCACACGTGGAGACATCCAGCGTCAATGATCGTCACCGTACTGAGCGCACTGGTATTTGTCGGGTCACTGGGCGCCGGATTTCTCGGTTCGTTGACAGGACTGGGTGGCGGGGTCGTGATCGTACCGATGCTCACGCTCGCGTTCGGGTTCGATCTGCGCTACGCGATCGGCGCCTCGCTGGTATCGGTGATCGCAACGTCGTCCGGGGCGGCGGCGGCATACGTTCGCGAAGGCTATTCGAACGTGCGGATCGGGTTATTCCTGGAAATCGCAACCAGCGTGGGGGCGCTGATCGGGGCGGGGCTCGCCGCGAGTGTTCCGACGTCCGCCATTGCGATTATCTTCGGACTGGTTCTGCTCTATTCCGCGATCGCGTCGCAGCATGGTCCTCAAGGACAAACGGAGGTAAAGAGCCGGCTGGGCGAAAGGCTGCGGCTGAATGGGACCTATCCCTCTCCGGACGGAGGCATCTGCGAGTACGGCGTGCGGCGCGTCCCGCTCGGGTTTGCCCTGATGACCGGCGCGGGCGCTCTTTCGGGGCTGCTGGGCATCGGGTCGGGCGCGGTGAAGGTACTCGCGATGGACCGGGCGATGGGATTGCCGTTCAAGGTATCGACGACGACGAGCAATTTCATGATCGGCGTGACCGCCGCCGCAAGCGCGGGCGTTTATCTGGCGCGCGGTTACATCGACCCCGGGCTTGCCATGCCGGTGATGCTGGGCGTCATGTGCGGCGCGATGCTCGGATCGCGGGTGCTTGTGAAGGCCCGCGTCAAAGTACTGCGGAATGTATTCCGCGGGGTGTTGCTGCTGCTCGCCATAGAGATGATTTACAACGGGTGGACGAAGCGGATCTGAGATGACGCGCTGGAACGATACGGAGATGGAGATCTGGATGGGCCGCCTGCTGCAGGCCGGCGTGCTGATCGCCGGCCTGGTGATGGTCGCGGGAGGCATTCTGTATCTGACGCGGCACGGGTTCGAGATTCCCGAATACCAGCGCTTTCATGGGGTCCCGCCGGATCTGAAGACGTTCAGCGGCATCCTGAACGGACTCGCGGAACTGAGGGCGCGAGCGATCATTCAGCTTGGCGTGCTGATCATGATTGCGACGCCGGTGCTGCGCGTCGCCTTCGCGATCGTCGCGTTTGCCGTGGAAGAAGACTGGTGGTATGCGGGCGTCAGCTCGATTGTGTTAAGCCTGCTGGCATACGCTCTGTTCTGGGCAAGTTGACGCCGGGCAGCGGGGCGAAGCGGATACGCGCGATGGAGCAGAGCGGGTTCAGCGAGGAGCGACTGCCATCCAGACGGAGTTGTGATCGGAGAAGCGAATCGGCGTGACGCCGGATGCGCCAGGCTCCAGACCGCGGACGAAGATCCAGTCGAGCTTCTGGCCGGGAATGTGGTAGGTGGCGGGTCCGGAACCGAGAGTTGTCCTGAATCCGTGCTCGCGCATGGCGTCTAGAACATCTTCGCGCTGCTTCTGCTCGCCGGGCACGGGCACAACGTGAGAAGCCCAGTAGAAATTGCCGGTGTTGAAGTCGCCTCCCACGATTACCGGAGCCGCTGATCGTTCCACCTCCGGCCAGATGCCGCCGAGCTGCGCCAGTTTGAGATCGGAGTTGATCCGGTTGTCGAGGTGAATGTCGATCACGCGAACAGGTCCGAGCGGAGTCCGTGCCGTAACGGCGAGAGCAATCCGGATTCGATTTCGGAAGTGCAGACGATTTCGCGCCAACGGGATGACGGTTCGGGATTCCAGCGGATAGCGGCTCAGAATAGCGAGACCTTCGTCCATGTCTCCGCGAAGCCGGAAGGCGGGCGCGAAGGCGAAGCGCATTCCCAGCGCATTCGCGGCTTCGGCGGCGACATGGAAGCGCGGACTGTCGACGACTTCCTGAAGCAGGAGAATGTCGGCACGGCGCAGGTCAGCCTGCCTGCTCAGGCTGCCAATGAATTTCGGGCCGCTTTTTTTGTCGACGTTGAGAGATGCGACGCGCAGTTGAGCGGACGCGTTCAGCGCCAGAAGAATGCCAATGAGCGCCTTACCAGATCGCATTGATAGCGAGGACGATCGCGAAACCGACCACGCCGGAGACGATCTTCATCACGGTCCAGGTTTTGAGCGTCTGGGGCACGGTCATTCCGAAATACTGGTTGACGATCCAGAATCCGGCGTCGTTGACGATGGAAAGACTGGTACCGCCGCAGCAAAGCGCGAGGTACATCAGGTCGGGACGGTAATTCGGGGCGGCCTTGACGATGGGGGCCATGATTCCCGCGGCAGTGATGATGGAGACGGTTGCGGAGCCCTGCGCGACACGCAGCGCCGCCGCCATCACGAAGGCGACGACGAGCGGCGAGATGTGCGTCGCGGCGAGCATCTTGCCCGCGAGGGCGCCCGCGCCCGTATCCACGATGATCTGTTTGAGCGCTCCGCCCGCGCCCATAATCAGCAGCAGCGAGCCAACCGGGGTGAGCGATTTAACGGCGAGGTTAGTGACCTGCTCGCGATTCAGTCCGCGCGCCGTGCCGAGCAGGATCATGGTCGCGATCAGCGTGACCAGCAGCGCCGAAAACGGATGGCCGAGCAGCGCGAGAACAGGATTTTTCGGCGAAAGCGTGGCGCCCAGGATCAGAAGAACGGGCAGCAGCAACAACAACGCCACGATGGCGGGAGACGGGGGGTTCGAGGATTGATTCGGGGGCGGTTCGAGAGCGGCGGGAGGCAGCGGAACTTTTATTCTTTTCGCGATCCACTGGCCGTACACCATGCCGCTGACCAGGGTCATCGGGATTGAAAGGAGGATGCCGTACAGGATCGCGTGGCCGATATCGGCGCCCAGGAGTTGGGCCGCCGCGGCCGGGGCCGGATGAGGCGGAATTAACGAGTGCAGGATCGTAAGCGGAGCCGTCATCGCCAGGCCGTAAACGAGCAGGGACCTCTTCCCTTCCCGCGTCAGGCTGTATACGAGCGGCACGAGGATGATGAAGCCGACCTCGAAGAAGATCGGCATGCCGACCAGAAACGACGCCAGCAACATGGCCCAGGCGGAGCGTTCACGGCCGAACTTTTCAATCAGCCAGTCGGCAAGCGAAAGTCCGCCGCCGGAGTGTTCGAGATACGCGCCGATCATGGCGCCGAGGCCCAGCACGACCGAGATGAAACCCAGGGCATCGCCGAAGCCGGCCTGAACGGATTTCAGGACCGCGGCCGGCGTCATCCCCGCGGCAAGACCCAGCGCGAGCGCCGAAAGCAGCATCGCGAGAAACGCGTGCATGCGGAGAACAAGAATCAGGACAAGGAGCAGCGCAACCGCGCCGAAAGCGAGCAGCAGCAGATTCAAGGTAAGCTCATCCTCTCAGGCGCGGGCGGGTTGTCGCAAGTGTCATTGCGCGATGCCTCGCAATGCTGGCGAGATAATGGGAATCGATGCGCCGCTTTCTTTGCACGTTCTTGTTTTTATCACTTGCCGCCTTGTGTCAGACGCCGAAGGACGTCCGGGCCGTCGCGAAGCAGGGTCCCACTGCGATTCCGACCGTCGCGCAGTATCTGAACAGCGAGAACGTCGATACGCGGATCGAGGCCATCAAGCAACTGATCGCTTTGGGCGGGAAAGAGACCATCGATCCCCTGATCCGGGGGACGCGCGATTCCGATCCGGAAGTACAGATCCGCGCCACGGACGGACTGGTGAATTACTATCTGCCCGGCTATGTGAAGCAGGGTCTGGGATCGTCGATTGTGCGGGCGAGCGCTTCGGTCAAGGCGAAGTTCAGCGATACGAACGATCAGGTGATTGACGCGTTCGTTATCGTGCGGCCGGAAGTGATTACGGCGCTGGGACAACTGGCTCGCGGCGGCGCCAGCATGGACGCCAGAGCGAATGCGTGCCGGGCAATCGGAATTCTGCGAGGCCAGGCGGCCATTCCGGATCTGCTGGATGCACTGCGGACGAAGGACAACCGGGTGATGTATGAGTCGCTGATCGCCATTCAGAAGATCCGCGATCCGCAGGCGGGGCCGCGCATCACTTACCTGGTGCGGGACCTCGATGACAAAGTGCAGTCGGCCGCGGTTGAGACAGCCGGCCTGTTGCGGGCGAAAGACGCGCTGCCCGCGCTTCGGGACATCGTGAATCATCCGCGCAATAACAAGTCAGAGCGCGCGGCGCTGAATGCCATCGCGCTGATGCCGGAGGCGCAGGACAGGCCGATGCTGCAGCGCTATCTGAATTCGAAAGACGACAAATTGCGGGCCGCCGCGGCCGAAGGCCTGGGCCGCATCGGCGATCAGGGAGACAAGGTCGCTCTGGAGCAGACGTGGCAGAACGAAGAGAAAATGCTGCCGCGCCTCGCCGCCGCTTTCGCGCTGGTGATGGATGGAAATCTGGCGCTGACCGAGGACGCTCCGTTGCGCTATCTGATCAACACGTTGAACTCGGCCGCGTATCGAGATGTTGCATCGGCTTACCTGATTGAGGCGGCGCGTCATCCGGCAGCGCTGGCTGCGTTGTATGGGCCACTCGAACAGGGCACGCGCGACGAAAAGATTCAGTTGTCGAGGATTCTGGCGGCGAGCGGGGATGCGGGATCCGTCCCTTATCTGGAAAAAACCAGCCGGGACCAGGACAGCGATGTGGCTGCGGAAGGATTGCGAGCCCTGAGGTCCCTCAGGGCCCGCCTCAAAATCTGAACTACTTCTTTTTCTGCTGTTTCTGCTGACCGACGCGAACCTTGCTCATAGCCGCTTTCGCTTCGGAGAACGCCTTGTGATCGTGACGAGACACGGCGTCGTTCAGGAAAGCGTCTACATTCGCATCCCGGGGCAGAACGGCCATCAACGTGAAGTTTTCATTGCACGTCGGGCAGAACGGCCGGAACCGCTTGACGTTGGGAATTGCCATAACAGAGTCAGTTTAGCAGACGATCACCGGATCTCGCGAATTCGCAGGTTCCGGAACAGGATGAACGAGAAGCGGTCATGTAGTTGTAATCCGATCGGGCCGGTCCTGGAGCGCGCCGGGTCGCCCGGACTTTCGGATACGATTTCGCCGTTCAACCGGACGCGGATGAGATTGTTGCGCGACTCGATATCCATGCTGTTCCAGTCCCCGGACCGGTGAACGCCCGTTTTCGCGCGGTTGAAAAGATAGACGCTGCCGGACGGGTAGTCGGCGCGATCGTCATCCAGAATCTGAACTTCGTAGCCGATGTGGGCGGGCGTGCTGTGTACCGGGCCCACGAGTTCCGGGTGGACGGAATCCGGCTCGCGGATGGCGTAATGCGCGCGTGACCGGTCCCGGATCGAGACGCCGCTGTTCCCGCCGGGCGGCAGCCAGTATTCGAGGTGCAGATCGAACTGGCCGAAGTCGCGATTCGTGTAGAGCCAGGCCTGCGGGCTCGCCCAGTTGCGATAGGTCTTCTCGTCGATGGGCCAGGTTTTCGAGGGCTCAGGGTGCGTACGCTGGCCGAGCAGCACACCGTCTTTCATGACGGTCCAGATGCATTCGCCGCGAGGTTCCCAGCCTTCGAGGTCTTTGCCGTTCATCAGCGATTTCCAGCCGAGATCGGCCGGTAACGTCACTGTCCCCGTCGCGGCCCATTCGGTTCCTCGCGCGAAGAGCGCCTGGAAGGAGACGTCGTCCAGGTTGGGATTCGGTTCGTCTTTCCAGGTGTGGCCGAGCATGGTCGTGTAAACGCGGCCTTTGCCATATTGCCGGATCCAGTCCATCGGCTCGCCCTGACGCGAGACTTCGGAGTACGCATACGTCAGCACGGTCAGTCCGTGCGCCGGGCCGTGCTGACCATGGGTCAGTTGTTCGGCCGGATGGGTCCAGTGGGCGGGAAGGCCGCGTGTGATCGGATGATCTTTGTCGAGCACGAACAGTTCGAAATCGTGGCGCGGGCCGTGGCCGGGATCGAGGCCGGAGCCCTGCGGCACAGTGACGACTTTGTTTTGGACGACGGCGAGGCCGGGACCGAATGACTTGTCGCGCCAGCCGAGCCCGATCATTTCGTTGTACTCCGGCCATTGCAGGAAAGCGTTGTTCGCCGCGTGGAAGATGACGAGACCGCCGCCGTCGCGGACGTATTTTTCGAGGGCGAGTTCCGTTTCGCGCGGCCATCGGACGCCATCTGGAAGGTGGCCGCCGTTGAAGTTGTTGACAACGACGTCGTAACGAGCGAAATCGGGCTTTTGCGGCCACGTGCAGACGTCAACCCGGAAGCGGCCCGTGCCTTCGAGAGTCGAGCGGATGGCGCGGGTGGCGGCCGCCCAATCGTGGTTGTTTATGCCGTCGATAATCAGCACGGATAACGTGCGGTGGGCGGATTGGGCGGCGGAGGAGAGGGCGACCGCCAGGATCAGGAAAAGACGTTTGAGCATGTTGAACTCCGGCCGGGCGTTGTGGGACATGATGACACACGCCGGGCGGACGCTCGGCGGCAGGTTGAAAGCACCGACCTCACATGTATGGAGTACAGTGGGTGGACGAACTTGCTGCTACGTTTCTGGGGTACTCGCGGGTCCATTGCTACGCCGGGACCCTCCACAAATCGGTTCGGCGGAAATACGTCGTGCGTTGAAGTGGTCACGGCGGCCGGCAAACGCGTCATTTTCGACTGCGGAACCGGCGCGCGGCCGCTGGGCGCGTGGCTCATGGCGAATGCTCCCAAACCGATCGAAGCCACCATCCTTCTGAGCCACACGCACTGGGACCATATCCAGGGCTTTCCTTTTTTCGCGCCTGTGTTCGTGCCGGGCAACCGGTTTACGGTTTGCGGGCCCAAAGGCGCCGGGCGGTCGCTGCCGGAAGTGCTCGCCGGACAGATGGAATACACGTATTTTCCGGTTGAACTCGGTCAACTGGGTTCGCAGATCGAGTACCGCGATCTCGACGAGGGGGTGCACGAGATCAACGGCGTGCGGATCGCCGCGCAGTTCCTGAACCATCCCGCGATCGCGCTGGGCTACCGCATCGAAGCGGACGGGGCGAGCCTTCTGTACCTCTGCGATCACGAACCTTACTGGGAAGGGTTGTGGCGTTCCGACGCCGAGCCGGGCAGGATCGAGTCGATTCTCCATGACGGCGATCGGCGTCATGCGGCATTCATGCACGATGCCGACGTCGTCATCCACGATTGCCAGTACACGCCCGAAGAATATCCGTCGCGGAAGAACTGGGGTCACAGCACTCTCTCGTACGTGACGAAGATTGCCGCCGCCGCGAACGTGAAACGTCTTTTTCTGACGCACCACGATCCGGCTCATGACGATGGATTCCTCGCGCGCATGGAAGCGCGGGCGCGCGAAATCGCCGCGTCCGCCGGATCGCCGATGCGGATCTCCTGCGCGGCGGAGGGTCATGCGGAGACGATCGACGGAACCGCGACCACCTATACCCGTGAGATTTCATCGCCGGCTGCGGGGGCATCCGCGGACGGCTCTCTCGCGATTCTGGTGGTGGATGACGACGAGAGTTCCCGGTTTCTCGCGCAGAAGATCCTGACGCGGGCGGGCCATCACGTGACGATGGCGGCTGGTGGCGCGGAGGGAATCGCGCTCGCGGAAGCGAATCGGCCCGATCTGGTTCTGCTCGACCTCGTGATGCCGGATCCGAACGGTTACGCGGTGCTGGGGGCTCTTCGATCGCGCGAAGAAACGCGATCACTGCCCGTCATCGTGCTGACCGCCGAGGATGACGAGTACAGCGCGCGCCAATGCTTTGAACTCGGCGCCACGGATTTTTTAAGCAAGCCGTTTACCCCGCCGCAACTGAACGCGCGAGTCCGCGCGTGCCTTGCGCGTACACGCGATAACAATTAATCCATGACTGCTCCATCGAAAATTGCCCTTGTTACCGGCGCCGGCAGCGGCATCGGCCGCGCCGTGAGCCTCGCTCTGCAGAACGCCGGATACTCTGTTGT
>DASZUZ010000559.1:0-4968 GCA_035547415.1 Bryobacteraceae bacterium
GCTCGACATCCCTCTGGCCGGAAATCACGGTCTTGAAATATCCGGACCGCGGCTCTCCTTTGTCCATGCAGCGGCGCTGGGGCTTCGTCCAAAACTGCGGAGCGCGTGCGATGCCCTGACGCGCGAATTGCGGCGCTGGCCGGGAGCCTGGGTGGAAAACAAGGGGCTGACGGCCACTCTTCATTTCCGGCAGATCGACTGCAGTCAACGGGGCGCGCTCCTTTTTGCCGCCCGCCGGGTTATGGGACGCTTCGGCGCGACTTTCGCGTTGCGTATCGGAATCCAGTGCCTCGAAATTCGGCCTCGCGTGGCATGGGACAAGGGTAGTGCGCTCGCGCGTATCCTCGATGAGATGGGACCCTTCGATGCGTGTGTCTGTTTAGGCGACGACCGGACCGATGAGGGAATGTTTCGGTCAGACCGGGCTCCGATCGGTGTTCGGGTCGGATTCGCGGACGATACGGCGGCTGGATATTATGTCCCCTCCCAGGATGAAGTTCCCGTCCTCTTGTCGCGTATCGTGGAACTGGCAGCCTCGGCAGCCCTGCCTCGGGCTCGCCGCCCCGCAAATCCGTCTCACCCTGCCGTCCAATACGCTGGACCGGCCGCGCCCCTCCAGTTATCTTCAAAGTCATTCGACTCCGGACGCTGACGCATCTGCTTCCCTTGCGGCGCGTTCTCCGGATTGTGAGGAATACCCGGACCTGCGCCGATGGTCATTGCCAGCATAATCGTTCTGCTCATCGTCATTGCGCTGACGGTCGCGCTCACGCTTCTGGGCCGCTGGATCGTCATTCCCGATCCCGTGCTGATCGCGGCCGCGGGCATCGCGCTCAGCTTCGTCCCGGTGTTCCCGGCAATTCATCTGGATCCGTCGCTGGTTCTCCTGGTGATGCTCCCGCCGCTCGTCTATTCCGCCGCGGTGGAGTTGCCGTGGGAAGAGTTTCGGAACAATCTGGCGTCGATCTCACTGTTCGCCGTGGGACTGGTCCTCATCACGAGCTTTACCGTGGCTGCGGTCGCGCACCGTCTGATGCCGGAGATCGGCTGGGCCGGGGCCTTCGCTCTGGGCTCGATCGTCTCGCCCACCGATCCCGTCGCGAGTTCGAGCGTGGCTCGCCGGCTCGGGTTGCCCAGACGCCTGCTTGCCATCCTCGAAGGTGAGGGACTTGTCAACGACGCAGTGGCGCTCACGCTCCTGAGCCTGGCGGCCACGGCGCTGCAATCGCATTCATTCTCCATTGGAACCGCCGCGGGCCGGTTCACCCTGATCGTTGTCGGTGAAGCCGCTTATGGGTTAGCAGTGGGATGGGTCGCGGCTTGCATCCGCCAGCGCCTGCGGGATTCGCGGCTCGACGCGTCGATTTCGCTCATCACGCCCTTTGTGGCTTATCTCGTCCCGCAGTCGCTCGGCGGATCCGGCGTGCTGGCTGTGGTTGCGGCCGGGATGTACATCGGAATTCGCGCCCCGGAGATGCTGACGGCCGAGGGTCGGCTGAGTCTGGCAGGCTCGTGGAATGTACTCACCTTTCTGCTGAACGGCGCGCTGTTTCTTCTCACCGGCCTGGAGTTCCGGTCCGTGATCGATGGGACGGCCGGCTTCGCCGCTCACCGGGCGCTGCTGTATGGCGCTGCCGTGACGCTGACGGTCGTTGTCGTCCGGTTCGTATGGACGTGGCCCGCGAGTTGGGCAACGGGGCGATTTCCGAGCAATTTCTCGCGCGACAGCCGGCTGCCTGACCGCCAGGTAGCGTTTCTGGGCTGGTGCGGCATGCGCGGCGGCATATCGCTTGCGGCGGCACTGTCTTTGTCCGCCCAGGTTCCCGAACGAAGTCTTATCGTCTTTGTGACGGCCTGCGTGATCGCTGGTACCCTGATCGTCCAGGGTGCGCCTCTGCCACTCATACTCCGGGCGCTGCGGCTCGACAGAGATGCGGCCAGGGAGGCGACGGAGTCGCTCGAATCGGAACGGCGCGCCCGCACGGCGGGTATTCAGGCAGCTCTTGCCGCGCTCGATGGAGGTGGCTCCTCAGTCGAAAACCTGCGTGAAGAATACAAACACCGTCTGGAGTTACTGCGCCGCGGTTCTCCCGAAGACTCCGGAATCGGACCGGCCGGGTATCGTCATGAGCGCCTTCGCATCGGTCTCGACGCCCTGTCCGCGGAACGGGGGGCAATCATCGGTCTTTACCGCAAGGGATCGCTGCCGGAGTACGTCCTGCATCGGATAGAGCGTGACCTCGATCTTCGCGAAGTTCGCTTGCGCCGTCTGTTGCCGGAATAAGCCCGGCGGAAGGTCATATGGGCCACTGATTACTTCTGATGCGCGGGCGCGATTGATCCGGAGAAGATCGGTAGTTAGCCTGAAAGTAAGGAGTGGAATAGACGAAGGCTGAAGACAACGGACAACATGTTTCGGGAAATCAATGCAATAGCCCAGGATGCGCTCCGCAAGCGGAGCGAACTGTTGGGGATGCGATGGGTGTGGAGCCTGGGCGGCCTCGGCGTTCGCGAACTTGCGGTGCGTACCGTGCGGGAAGCGCGCCGTGACGACGTCTTCGGGCGCGCCGCCCAGCTTTCCTATTTCTTTTTTCTGTCGCTGTTTCCGCTCATCATCTTCGGTGTCGCCGTGGCCGGCCGAATCCTTGGATCCGACCCTTCCTTATATTCGGGCCTTCTCGACTATCTGGCCACGCTCATGCCGGACGCCGCCTTCACCATCGTTCGCGATGCTCTTCACGACGTGACCTCCGGCGCGGGAGCCGCGAAGATCTCGCTGGGTCTGGTGCTCACTCTGTGGTCAGGCGCCGCCGGGATGGTGTCTGTGATCGAGGGTCTGAACGCGGCGTACGGTATCAGAGAGTTCCGATCATGGTGGAAGCGGCGCCTGGTGGCTATTGCCCTCACCGTCGTTGTTCTCGTGCTCGGCATATCCGCTTTGACGCTGGTCATCGTGGGTGGCCGCCTCGAGCAATCGCTGGCGAACTGGGCTGGCGCGCCGTGGCTGTCGTTTCTGTGGGCGTTCCTTCACTGGACCGCCGGCATCCTGTTCATGCTGATCGTCTTCGATCTGGTGTACCTGTTTGCGCCGAATCTGAAGGGGCAACGCTGGCAGGCGATCCTGCCCGGTTCGCTTGTCGCGCTCCTTTGCTGGTGCGTCACCTCGATCGCATTCAAAATCTACCTGCAGTATTACGATTCGTTCACCAGAACCTATGGCGCCCTGGGCGCCGTGATTATCCTGCTCTTGTGGCTATACCTGACGGGGGTCGCGATTCTTCTCGGCGGTGAGGTGAACTCGGAGATCCGCAACGCCGCCGCCGCCGCCGGCGCGGTGGAGGCCATCAGGACCCGCGAATCCGCGCCCTGAGCCGATGTCTGCCGAGTCCGTGTCGAGGCGCAGGACGATCCTTGCGGCGGGGTTCGGAGCCCTGGCTGCCCTGGCGGCGTCAGCCGCGATCTGGCTTGCCTTCGTCTTCTGGCCGCGTGGCCTGCCCGAGCCGGCCGTCCGGTCCATTCTGCAGCCCGTGATCGAGCCGGACCAGGTGAGCGTGCAATCTCCCGGTTTCGTCGATATCGGGGACATCGCCGCGTTCGATGATGAACTCTTCGCGTTCCTGATGTTCGATCACTATCGCTCCGTGCACGCGCTGCGGGGCAGGGAACTGTTCCTCGCTTCCACCGAAGAATCCGGCAGACCTCTCTATCGGATCTCGATCCGTTTGCCCTCCTCTCTTGAGGAAGGAATTCAGCTTCTCGCCACGCTGCGTCATGAGCGTCTGATTACGGAGTATGACTGGCGATGGGTGACGCCGCCGGTGCTTGCCCGGATGCGGCGCGCCACGGTGCTCTTTACCGCCGCGTGGAGCGGGCCCGCGGCCAGGACGATGAGCCGGATCGACCGCCACGAGCTTCAGGCATTCCTGCGTCGCTTTATCCGCTTCAAATCGATAACCGATCCGCGCATTGCGCATGGCATCCAGCCCATGCCCTCGCCGCTGTCAAAACCCGCCGCCAGTCGTCTTGCGGCGAACATGATCGACGTCGCGGATTTCTATCATCTGCCCCTCGATCTGCTGCTTGGAATCGGAGCCATGGAGAACAATTACATGGATATCCCGGGCGATCTCGAGAACACGGCCTGGAAGCGGCGGCCGGAAAAGGGCGATATCGTCATCCGCCGCCGCAGGGGTAAGGTACTGGTCCGTAATGACTCCCGCGGCGTCTGGCAGATTACGCGGGAATCGCTCCGCTACGCGCACCGTCTCTATCTTGCCGACAAACGGGATTATTCCGTGCTGCCCGAAAGATTGAGGCCGCCGGAAAAACTGGATCCGGATAACGTCTCTTCTGACGTGCTGACTACCTACGCGGGCCTGCTGCTGCGCGATCTGCTGGATCGTTTTCATGGCGATGTCGCGAAGGCCGCGGGCGCCTACAACGGCGGACCCGATCATCCGAACGATCGCTATGCCGCCGGTGTCGAAATGGTCGCGGCTTATGCAAGAAGAATTCTCGACAGGGCCGCCGCCCGCAACGCTGCCCCGGCGCCATCATCCAGCCGGCGTGTTCCGTGATCAAGGTGCCGTCTGGCGGCGCCGAAGCTGGTCAGTTACGGGACGGCCTTTCCACATGATCGACGACAAGGAACTCGCCCGGCCCTTTCACGGATTCGAGTTTGAGGCCGATTTTCTGAATCGATTTTCGTACGGCGAGCAGGATGTCGCCCGCATCCGGCGGGGATGCAGGCGATGCCGGATGACTCGGGCCAGGGTGCCCGAGGTCCGCTGCCGATAAATCCAGATGGATATCGAACACGCCTGCAATACCGGTTCTATCGACAACGGTCCGGTCCAGACTGTCCGAGAGCAGCCTGCAAAAGTCCCGCATCGTCACGCCTGGCGCGTCGAACCCGTCATTCGTGACTCGGGACATCCCGCACAGCCGTGGAAGAGGTTTTCCCGGTTC
>DASZUZ010000560.1:0-2226 GCA_035547415.1 Bryobacteraceae bacterium
GTTCGTGCCAGCGAAGAGGCCGCCAAGAAGGCTGTTCTGGGGGGATCGACCCGCATCACCTCGGACGCTCTGATCGCGGCGGTCCACGAACGAAAGGCAGCCTCCCACTAAATGCCGGAACTGCCGCGCAACCTCCCGCACCTCTATTTAGCAGGAAGCGGGAAGGCGGAGCCGTATACAACGAAGCTGCGGCCACGCGGCCGTCCGCTGCCCCAGCGAGAGCGGGCCGTGCACGCCGAAGTGGTGAGACTTGCTCTCACCGGCGCCATGGCCGCGGCTGCGGTCGAGCGCGGGGAGCGCGAGCCGGACATTCTTGCCGGCACTCCTGGTTTCTATCTCGATTTCGAACTCCCGCTCGGATCGGAAGACGCAGCGGAACGGCTGGAGAATCGTCAAAAACACATCGAACTCGTCGCGGTCCGGCCGGAATCAGGGGATTCGCCGGCGAGGGCGACCGTTTTTGTACCGGATACCGCCGCGGATCACTTTCTCAAGAAGGTTGAGCAGTACCGAGATGAAGAAACCCGCACCGGCAAGCCGAAAAACGAAGCCCTGATAGCGCGCATTCAGAGTGTGGTACTCGCTGCGGTCCGGTCGGTGTATACGGACGATGCGGCGCTGTTTCCGGCGGCAGGCGAAACGATCTGGTGGGAGATCTGGCTTCGGCAGGGTCATGCGGAAAGCTTCGACGCCGTAATTCAGCGCCTCGAAGTCCCGGCGCAGGCGCAAAGGCTCGTATTCCCGGACCGCGAAGTGCGTCTGATCTACGGCAGCGAGATCACGGTCGCGCGCCTGTTCGTGAACACGGATTCCATCGCCGAGATTCGCCGCGCGCGAGACACGCCCGCCCAATTCATGCGCTGGTCCAATGTCGAGCAGGCCGCGCGAGCCGCTGATCTCGCGGGCCGGGTTGATGCGCCCGAAAACCCGCAGGTCGCGGTCTGCCTGCTCGACACCGGCGTGACGCAGTCACACCCTCTGCTTTCCGTTGCCCTCGACCCGGGCGACGTCCAGGCATACGACCCAACGTGGCCCGGCGGAGACAGTCACGGACACGGAACGAACATGGCGGGTTCCGCGCTCTATGGCGATCTCACTCCTCTGTTTGCCGGCAACGGTCGGGTTCCGCTGACGCATTGTCTTGAATCGGTGAAGATTCTTCCCGATCAGGGGCAGAATGAACCGAAACTCTATGGAGCGATCACGCGCGAGTCGATTGCGCGGGCAGAGGTCAAGGCTCCCGAGCGGCGCCGCGCCGTGTGTATGGCGATCACGAGCGACGTCGGAACCAATCGCGGAATTCCTTCTTCATGGTCCGCGGCCGTTGATCAACTCTGCTTTGGCGAGGACGACGCCAGGCGCCTGATCCTTGTTTCCGCCGGTAATATTCGCGGGGGTCTTTCGAAAGCCGGGTATCCCGCCCGCAACGAGATTGAACCGATCGAGAACCCGGCTCAGGCGTGGAATGCGATCACGGTAGGCGCCTGCACCGACAAGTCCGTGATCACCGATCCGACGTACGAAGGATGGGAACCTGTCGCGCCAGCGGGGGATTTGTGCCCGACCAGCCGGACATCCGTCTGGTGGGAGCGAATGTGGCCGCTGAAACCAGACATTGTGCTCGAAGGCGGAAACTGGGCGGTACTGGGCGACCAGATCGATTGTCCGGATGACCTCGGCCTCTTGACCACATACCGGGATCCCACCGCCCGTCACTTCGACATCTTTCGGGACACCAGTGCGGCAACAGCCCTCGGGGCAAATCTCGCCGGCAGGATCATCGCGGCCATGCCGCAGCGCTGGCCCGAGACCATCCGGGCGCTGATGATCCACTCGGCGGAATGGACGCCCGCGATGCGACAAAAGTTCGACGCCGCGGGTTCGGAGCAGCAGAAACGCGTTCTTCTCCGCAAGTACGGATACGGTGTGCCCGATTACTACCGCGCCGTTTTGAGCGCAGCCAATGATCTGACGCTGATCGCGGAAGACAGCTTTCAGCCGTTTCAGAAGGACGGCAGCGCGATCAAGACGCGCCACATGAATCTCCATCAGTTCCCCTGGCCGCGGGTGGAATTGGAGCAGCTTGGTGAAACCGAAGTGGAATTGCGGGTCACGCTTTCTTACTATGTTGAGCCAAATCCCGGCGAGCGGGGATGGCTCCGGCGGCATCGATACCCGTCATACGGACTTCGGTTCGCCGTTAAGAAGGCCCTCGAATCCGTGGAC
>DASZUZ010000561.1:0-14644 GCA_035547415.1 Bryobacteraceae bacterium
GGGGAAGCGGCCCGGCGCCTCGAGACCTTCGGCCCAAACGAGGCCGTTCCCCGGCGCTCCCGTTCGGCGCTGCGGCAGTTCCTGGCTCTCTTCCTGAACCCCCTGGTCATCATTCTGCTCGTTGCGGCGATGGCGTCCGCCCTCCTGGGCCAACTCATCGAAGCCGCCATCATCGTCACCATCGTGGCGCTCGGCGTCATCATCAATTTCGTCCAGAGCTACCAATCGCAAAAAGCGGCCGACCGCCTGCGCGAGCAGGTCGCACCCACGGCAACCGTCCTTCGCGATGGCGAGTGGCGCGAGATTCGCCGCGTGGACGTTGTCCCGGACGACGTGATCCATCTCTGCGCCGGCGATCTCGTCCCCGCCGATGCGCGCCTGCTCGAATCCCGGGATCTCTACGTCCAGCAGGGCGCCCTCACCGGCGAATCGATTCCCGCCGAGAAAGAAGCCACTGAAGCCCGCTCCGGCGAAACCAGCGGGCCGGAAGCGCGCCACCTCGTCTTCCTCGGAACCTCCGTCGTCAGCGGAACCGCTACGGCCGTCGTGCTCGCCACGGGCCCTCGCACGGTGTTCGGAGACATCGCGCGGCGCCTCACGAAGCGGCCGGAAGAAACCGAGTTCGAACGCGGCCTCCGGCAGTTCTCGATGCTCATCATGCGCGCGGTCTTCTTCCTCGTGTTGTTCATCGTCGTGGTTCGCGTCGCTCTCCACCGGCAGCCGCTCGAGTCCGTGCTGTTTGCGGTCGCCCTGGGCGTCGGGCTCACGCCCGAATTCCTGCCGATGATCACCTCCGTCACGCTGGCGCGCGGAGCCGTGCGGATGGCCCGCCGCAAAGTGATCGTGAAGCACCTTCCGGCCATACAGAATTTCGGCAGCATTGATGTTCTCTGCAGCGACAAAACAGGAACGATCACGACCGGAAAGATGACCGTCGACAGCGCTGTCGATGCTTTCGGCGAGCCCTCCGAAGAAACCCGCCGGCTCGCCTGGATCAACAGTCACTTCGAAACCGGACTCCACAGCCCGCTCGACGCCGCCATCCTGAAGAGCGGCGCCTTCGATATGGCGGGCTACGACAAGCTCGACGAAATCCCCTTCGATTTCGAGCGCCGGCGATCCTCCATCGTGGTGCGGCGCACCGGCGACGGCGGCGAGTGCCTCCTCCTCACGAAAGGCGCTCCGGAAGGCATCCTGCCGGTCTGCATCGGGATGGACCAGGCCGCACTTACCCGCGCGCATTCCCTTTACAACGGCCTGAGTTCCAAAGGTCTGCGCGTGCTCGCCGTGGCCTCTCGCCGCATTGACGATCGTGAACGTTATTCGAAATCCGATGAATGCGACCTGACGCTCGCGGGCTTCCTCTCATTTCTCGACCCGCCGGTCGAAGACGCGACCGAAGTGATCGACGCGCTGAAGCGCGATGGAGTCACGGTCAAGATCCTCACCGGAGACAGCGAACTCGTCGCCTGTCACATCTGCGAAATCGTCGGCCTGGATGGCGCCCGGGCCATCTCCGGGCAGGAGATCGAGCATCTGGGCGACTCCGCGCTCGAGCACGTCGTGGAAAACGCCAGTGTTTTCGCGCGCATCTCGCCGGCACAAAAGACCCGCATTCTTCTCGCGCTCCGGCGCCGCGGGCACGTCGTTGGTTTTATGGGCGATGGAATCAACGATGCGCCGTCGCTGCACGCCGCCGACGTCGGCATCTCCGTTTCATCGGCGGTCGATGTCGCGCGGGACGCCGCGGAAATCATTCTCACCGAACCCGGTCTTCGCATTCTTCACAACGGGATCATGGAAGGCCGGCGCGCTTTCGGCAATGTGACCAAATACCTGCTGATGGGAACCAGTTCCAACTTCGGCAACATGTTCAGCATGGCGGGCGCGTCGCTGTTTCTTCCCTTCCTGCCGATGCTGCCGTCGCAGATCCTGCTGAATAACTTCCTGTACGATCTGGCGCAGGTCACAATCCCTACCGATAACGTGGATGAGGAGTACCTGAGAAATCCGCAGCGCTGGAACATCGGCCTCATCAGGAACTTCATGATCCTGATCGGCCCCGTCAGTTCGATCTTCGATTTCCTGACCTTCTATGTTCTGCTGCGCTTCTTTCGCGCGAGCGAGCCGCTGTTCCACACGGGATGGTTCGCGGAATCGCTCGCGACCCAGACCCTTGTCCTGTTCGTGATCCGAACCATGAAGAAGCCCTGGCAGAGCCGCCCGAGCCTTCCGCTGACGTTAACAACCCTGGCTGTGGCGTCTACCGCGATTCTCTTTCCGATGCTGCCCGTTGCGGCGCGCATCGGATTCACGCCATTGCCGCCGGCATGGTTTGCGTTCCTGGCCGTGGCGACGCTCCTCTACCTGAGCCTGGTCGAACTCGCCAAACATCATGTGGGGTTGGGGCTTCCGCGTCGCCGCCGGGCTTCGGCCAGTCGCTCGACCTGAAGCCCCGAAACCACCCACTCTCTACGCAACCGCCTGCTTCTTCTCCACTGCCGCTTCCTGCACCGGAATCTGGCGCGTCTTCTTCTTCATCTCAGGCACCGGCATCGATATCTTCAGAACGCCGTCTGTCAATTCGGCCTTCGCCTGATCCGTCTTTGCGCCTTCCGGCAATGGAATCGCCCGGTAGAACTTCCCGTAACTTCGCTCATACCGGTGATAACCCTCGTGGTCTTCTTTGTGTTCCTGCTTGCGCTCGCCTTCGATGGTCAGTTCCTCATCGGTCATCTCGACCTTCACGTCTTCTTTCCTGAGGCCGGGCAACTCGACGGTGACCACCAGACTGTCATTGCATCGCTGGACATCAACGGACGGGCTCCACGCTTCCAGCGACGGAGCGGCAGCGCCGCCGCCGCGAAACGCGCGATCCATATGCTCGGTGAACTCGCGCATCATCGCGAACGGGCTCAGCCCGAAGAAACGGCCCACCGGGAACATCGGTGAAAACAGCTCACCGAACGACGGAGCCTCGCGCCTTGCGAGCGATTTCTGCTTCTCGACTTTTACTTCTGGCATCTTATTCTCCTGTTGTTATGTGGATCAATCTGGCAGCGTCATTCCGAGGTCGTCGCCGCGAAAGCAGCGCTGCCGCCAACTCTCAGACCAGAAATCCCTGTGTCGCGACAATCGGCGCAATCAGTGGGCTGGCCACCTTTGCGTAATCCGCCATGCTGATGCGCGCCACATCGCGATGCGTTCCGATCGCGAACGCAATGTACTCTCTCTCGGCAACGTCCGCGTCAACCAGGACCGGCATCCCATAAAGATTGCCGAACGGAGGCATGGCGCCGAGTTCGCAGTCCGGGAAAAGGGCTCCGATCTCGCCCTCATCCGCCAGCCGGATAAATTCGATTCCGAGCAACCTGCCGATTTCCGGCAGATCGACCATGTCATCGGCTGCCACCACGGCCATGCCGAATCCCGTATCGCAAAAATAGATCACCGACTTCACCAGATCGTGCGGCTCTATCCTCTCGGCGCGCGCGGTTTCGAGCGCGGTCTGAGCCGGCGGGTGAACCGAATGGGAGTAACGAATTCCGTTGCGATCGAGGTATTCAAGCCAGCGGCTTACAATGCTCATCTGACGCCTCCTGCGCGTAACAGCAGCACCGCACGCGCCAAACAGAAGCTCACCGGCCGCGCGGCGATGCTGACCGGATTTTCATGCGCGGCGCGTCCGTGAACGCCCGCGGCCAGCGATCCTGACGCGCGATTTCACGCAATTTCCGTTGAGTCTCGTGAGCCAACTGCCTCACCGTCCCAGACGAGTTCTCAGCCCTTCCGGTCGCAATGAATCGCCGATCGCCCGAAGCCTCATTCCACGGCGTATGGAACGGCGCATTGCGAGCGCAACCGTATCCGCCTCGGCGCGAAAGAAAGCGGAAAACGCGGCGCCTTTTCGCGCGGGCAGAAGCCCCTGGAAACGCGGGCCTCATGGAATCCCGTTTGCGCTCCTTCCGGTCGCAGGCTGAATTCGTTTTGCCCTGTGGTTCGCCGAAGCGACAGCCTGTTTCAAACGAGCGCCGGCGAACCCGAAGGAGAGAATCGTGAGACAACAATTCAGAACAGCGACGAGCGCCGCCGGTGTCCTGCTGCTCTGCGCTTTCGCTGTCCCCTACGCCGCGAACGCGGCCGACAAAGCGGATTCAGATGAAGTGTCGAGCCTGCTTTCGAGCGCGAAGACCCAGGCCTATCAGGTCAGAGAGGACGCGGCTCAGCTCGAAGCTTTCACGCGTACCAATGCTTCGTGGGAGAGCCACGCGGCGACCGTCGGACAGATGCGCGAGCACATCAACGCTCTTGGCAAGGAAGAGGCGAAACTCGCCGGCGCGAGGGATGAAGCGTCGCCGTGGCAGCAGGTGGCCATCGATCGCATCCGGCCACTGCTGAAAGAGCTCGCGTCGAACACCGAAGCCACCATCAACTTCCTGAACAAGAACAGGAAACAACTGACGACCGGCGATTACAAGGACTATGTGGAAGCGAACGCCGATCTGTCCAGCCGCCTGTCGGAAATGATCGGCGATTTCGTCGACTACGGCAGAACGAAGGACCGCCTCGAACGGCTCACGAAGAAGCTGGAGGTTCCGTCCGTCGAATGAGGGGGCTCGATGTGATCGGGGATGCCCGCCCGCAAAACGCGCGGGCATCCGTTCCAGGCCGGGCCGGGGAGTACAGCAATGAGATTAATTCGTGTCGCGATTTTGATGTTATTGCTCGGCGTCTTTACGTATCTCGCATTCACCATCCAGCACACCGCAACGAAATGAAGCTTCAGACCGTCATTCACAACCACATGCCTGGTTTTTCCGTCCGGCGCCGGCAATGCATTGTTACGCTCACTCAGGACGAGTTCGACCGTGAGATTCTGGAGCGCGCGGCCGGCGGTTTCGGTTGGGACGTCATTCCGGCGAGAAGCCTGTCCGACATGCTGGCCATCGACGCCGAACGAATCGCGGCCCTGGTATTCGACAGGGAAACCGCGGGCGCGCCGGCGTGGCCCGACGCCGGCGCGATGCTCAGACGGTTGCGACCCGGCGTCCGGCTGGTCGCCTGCCTTCGGTTTTCCGAAGTCGTCCACTGGGCGGCGCTTCGCGACTCCGGCGTATTCCACGCCGTCCAGGCCCCTCTCAAAGACAACGAGGTTCTGCAAAGCCTGGGCTTCGTCTGGAACGCCGTGAAGCAGGCCGAAAACCCGGGACAATTGATGCCGCCCGCTGCTGCTGCCGTGCGCCGGCTCCGCTCCATCCGGGCCGTCGCATAGGCGGCAGCCCGGGTCCAGCCGGGCCTGATTACCCATGCAGCGCATACAATGGTTCTGAAAGTGGAACGTCTCTTGCCAGAGTGATTCCGGGAGACGAATCATAGTAATGCAGGCCACAATCAGGAAAACCGCTCTTATCTTCGTAATGACGCTGCTCACGGCAATTCCATGCGCGTCGCAATACACGCGGCGGAATGTAAGCGGCATCGTAACGGATAAGAGAGGGAATTCTCTGCCCGGCGCGGTCGTACAACTGGAAGATACGAATACGCTGAGCGTTCGGTCCTGCATTACCGGCAAGGATGGCCTGTACCACTTCGCCGGACTGAGAGACGATATCGACTACACGCTGAAAGCCCGATACCGCCAATACTGGTCCGACGCGAAGACGCTCAGCAAATTTAACTCTTCGAAAAATCCCGAAATAAAGTTGGTTATTCCGATCGATTAGGCTGCCCGTAAGGGGACCGGATGCCTCTGCGCCGCCAGTGAACCGCCCGGGCCGCTCAACCGCATGAACCCCATGGCGGACCCGTCACGCGCGCATCGCGCAGCGCTCGTGCCTCACCTTCGTGGGCTTTTCGCGCCTTCCGAACGAGGCGCTCTCGCGGCCGGAGCCGGCGTTCTTGTACTGGGACCTGGCCTTCTGCTCTCGGCGGCGGGCGCTCTCGTCGTGGGCACGCCCGGCGAGGGTCCGCGTCTTTGAAATTCCCCCTGGCGCGCGTTTCCCAGTTCCCGCGATTGCCGCTGTTGTTCGAGTCGCGGAGTCGCGGGAGCGCGCCGCCACTGCCCGGAACCATCCTGCCGGTACCAGCCATCGGAACGCCGGTCGTACACGCGCCCGTCCTGGTCGGCATATAAGTCGCCGCGGGGAGCGCGCGCTCCGGGAACTCGCCCCGGCCCCGGAGACGGACGCCCGACTCCCCGAACGACGGCTCGCTCCGGAAGCCGGTTGTAGACGTTCGCGTTATGCCGGAACACCTGCCGGTCTCCCGGATTCCACCGCGGGTTCCAGTGCTCCGTGTAGATCCGGTGGAGATGCGGGGGATTGTGATACCACCAGAGGCGGTGAATGGGTCTCCAGAACCATCCGACGCCCCAGTACCCGAACCGGAATCCGAACCCCCACGTCCACGGCCAGCCGACATAGATGTCTCCGATCCACGGTGGATAGATCCAGCCTGTTCCGAAAACCACCACGCCATCCCATACGTAGGCGCCCAGGTACCCCGGCGTATAGCCGACATACACGTACTCGGGAGTTGACCGGTACACATAAACGTACCGGTCGTGAAACAGCGGCGAACTCGGCGGAATCGTGTAAATTACCGCGGGAATCATGTCCGCGACACTCCACGGCCCTTCCGGCGAATCCGCCACGAACCAGACGGCATCCCTGCAGGCGTAATAGCGGCCTTCGGCGTAGATCACGTCGGTATCCGTGTTTACCGCATATTGCATCGGCGTGCCGGAGATCGGGCGGAACTGAGGTGGTCCGTCGTATCGGACGTCGAGCCGCGCCTCGTTCCGCTTCACGGTCGCTGTCTGCGGGATCTGATTCGCGATGATGGCTTCTCTCGCCTGCGGCGTCTCCGGAACGGAAGCCAGCACACCCGACTTCGGGCTGTTGAGAGGAATTCGCGAGAACTCCGCGGGCAAGTGCTGGCCGGCCACCCATGACCACGGGCCGTTCAGCGACTTCGCCTGAAACCAGCGGCCGGAAAGCAGGACGAAATAACTTTGCGAACCGACATCGAGGAAGAGATCGCTCTCGGTATTGGTCACATACGACAGCTTTGTTCCGGCGATCGGCGCATACTGCGGCTGCCCATCCGTCTGGACCAACTCGGCGGGAAGCGTACTCACGTAAACTGAAGGCGCCACGCCGCGCTGCGCCGTGCCCGGCCCCGGCGCGCCAGGCTCCTTTTCCTCTGTCTGTTCGAACTGGGTCCGGAGCGAATCGAGATCCGCTGGAGGCGCCGGGGCGACGCTCCACGGGCCGTTCAGCGACGCCGCGGTCATCCAGAACGTCTGCCCGTCGAGATAATACCGGTTCGCTCCGGAATCGAAGACGAGCAGCGCCGGCGTATTGATCACGCGCGTGTAGCGCGTTCCCTGCACTCGCCGCAACACCGGATCGCCATCAATGAGAACCAGCACCGCCGGCGCTGTGCTGAAGATGATCCTCGGAACGTCGCTCTTCAGTGGAACCGACTCGGCGGCGGTTTCGCTCTGCGTGATCGCAAGATCCGCCAGCAGACGATCGAGCGAGATGACCCTTGGCCAGTCCGGCAGGCTGGCGCGAATCGCGCCCAGCAACTCCGACTGCCGCCCCGAAGCCGCCGGGAAGACGGCGGACTCCGCTTTGGGGTCTTCCAGCGTGACGGTTCGGGTCACTTTGTCGACGCTCGTGCGCGCCGAGAGGGACACGATGCCATACACCGGCTGCGTTGCCGCGCCCGCTTCCGTCACAGTGACCACCGCCCGGGCGTCGAGACGGTCATCTTTCCAGCGGTCCACCTGCGGCTGATAAATCGTGTAATGCCGCCCGCCGGAGTCCACTTCGCGGGGCCATCCCGGATCGGTCTGCGCGCGCAAAGGCAGAAAAACCAGCGCGAGAACAGTGGCGGCGATAAAGGCTTTCATACCCGGATGGGATGCAGCCCGCGAGCCATCCCTTCGCCCGGCAATGCGTTCGGGTTACCTCGCGTTGCCCTCGCCCGCATGTGTCAACTCGCGCGGAGTTGCGCGAAACAGAGCACCGCGATGCGCGGCTCTATGCGCTGGAACGAACCATCTGCTGCAGTTCGCGGTCGGCTTCGAGCGGCCGCTCCAGCCTGTTGTCGCGAATGATGCGCCCGTCCCGGAAAAAGATATTTCGATTCGCGTAAGCCGCGATATCCGGCTCGTGAGTCACGATCAGCGTGGTGATCCCCTTCTCCCGGTTCAGACGCTGCAGGATCGCCATGATCTCAACGCTCGTTCGTGAGTCGAGAGCGCCGGTCGGTTCGTCCGCGAGCACGAGTTGCGGATCGTTCACCAGAGCGCGCGCGATCGCGACCCGTTGCTGCTGTCCGCCCGAAAGCTGATTCGGACGATGGTCGGCGCGATCCGCCAGCCCCACTGCCGCCAGCGCCCGCATCGCGCGGGCGTGACCGTCCGTGACGAGTTCGTTGGCATAGACGAGGGGCAGTTCCACATTCTCCAGTGCGCTCGTTCGCGGCAGGAGATTGAATTGTTGAAAGACAAAGCCGATCTTCCGGTTTCGGATCTCCGCCAGTTGGTCGCGATCGAGATCCTGCACGCTGACCCCGTCGAGCCGGTAAACGCCGGACGTCGGCCGGTCCAGACATCCGAGAATGTTCATCAGTGTGGATTTGCCCGACCCGGATGGCCCCATGATCGCGACGAAGTCTCCCCGACGGATCTCCAGCGACACATCGTCCAGCGCTCGCAGCGACTGCTCGCCCAACTGGAAAATGCGGACCAGATGCTCGAGTTCGATGACGTTCGACGGGCTATTCATAGCGAAGCGCCTCGATCGGATCCATGTACGCCGCTTTCCGCGCCGGATAGAACCCGAAGAATACGCCGACCAGCGCGGAGAACACAAACGCCAGCGCAATCGAGCCTGAGCTCACGACTGTCGACCATTGAGCGAAATGCGAAATCAGCAGGCTCGCCGCGACACCCACGAGGATTCCCGCCGCGCCACCCGCCACCGATAACGTCACGGCTTCCACCAGAAACTGACTGAGAATGTCCCGCGTCTTCGCTCCGATCGCCTGGCGAAGCCCGATCTCCCTCGTCCGCTCCGTGACAGAAACCAGCATGATGTTCATGATGCCGATTCCGCCGACGATCAGCGACACCGACGCGATGGCGGCAAGAAGCAGCGACATCACCTTCGCCGAGGATTCCTGCGCCTTGAACACTTCCTCCATGTTCCGGATCGTGAAATCGTCATCTTCATTCGCCTGAAGATGGTGCCGCTGGCGCAGCAGAGCTTTCATCTGATCCTGCGCCTCCGCGCTACGTCCCTCGCGCGCCTGCACCAGAATCGAGCCAACAGCCGCATAGTTTGCCTGGCTTGTCCCGATCACCTTCTTCTTCGCCGTGCTGATCGGAATCACAATCACGTCGTCCTGATCCTGTCCCGTCGGTGACTGACCTTTCGGAACCAGAACTCCCAGAACTGTAAACGGAACTTTTTTGATCCGGATAATCTTGCCGACGGGATCCTCTCCGTAAAACAGGTTGCCCGCGACTGTCTTCCCGAGCAGCGCCACCTTTGTCGCGCCCTCCACATCCGACTCCGTGAATGGCTGGCCTTGCTGCATCGAGAGATCCCGAATCGGCAGGAAATCGGGCGTCGTACCCAGAATCTGCGTTCCCCAGTTGTTATCGCCGTAAATAACCTGCGCTCCGCCGCGAACCGCGGGGGCGGCGTAGGCCACTGCATCGCAGTCGCGGAGAATCGCCCGGGCGTCATCCTCCGTCAGCGTCTGCGCGTTCCCTGTCCCCATCCGAATCCCGGAACTCGTGATACTCCCCGAAAGCACGATGATCAGATTGCTGCCGATGGATGCGATCTGCTCTTTGATGCGCGCTTCCGCGCCGGCGCCCACGGCCACCATGGCAATCACCGCCGCCACGCCGATGATAATTCCCAGCATGGTCAGCGCGGAGCGCATCTTGTTGATGCGCAGCGCGCGAAACGCGATCTTCACGCTCGCGGTGAATTTCTGAAGGTTCACATGCCCCCCTGCCCCCCGGTCCGCTCAGAAGCCGGTTCTTCGCGGCGGTCCCGCGCCCGGCGTGGGAGACGACCTGGTTGCGGGCTGCGCCGCCATGCCGGTGACAACCTGTTGCCCTTCGGTGAAATCCCCTTTGACGATCTCCACGAAGTTCGCATCGCTGAGTCCCGTTACAACGGGAACCTGCCGCAGTCGCCCCTGTGCGTCCAGGACAGAGACCATCTGTTTCTGCGCCGGTTGCCTGGCGCCGCTCTTCGGGGCGCCTGGCGTGGCCGTCTGGCCGTTGCGCGGCGGCTGAAACCGAAGCGCGGCCTTCGGGAGCCGCAGTACATTCGAGGCCCGCCCAACGGAGATCGTGACGTTCGCCGTCATGCCGGGGAAGAGCTTCAGATCGTCATTGGCGACCTGAATCACAACGTCATAGGTGATGACATTCTGCACGTTGATGGGAGCCTGGCGAATCTGTGAAACTCTTCCCCGAAAAACCCGGCCTGGCCACGCGTCCACCGTGAAGGTGGCTCGCTGATCCGGATGGATGCGCCCGATATCGGACTCGTCCACATTCGTATCCACCTGCATCTTCGTCAGATCCTGCGCGATCAGGAAGATCGTCGGCGCCTGGAACGATGCGGCGACAGTCTGCCCGACATCCATGTTGCGCGATTCCACCGTGCCGTCCACCGGCGCCAGAATGCGCGTGTGGCTCAGGTTCAGTTGCGCCTGGGCGAGAACCGCTGCGTTCTGCTGTACCACGGCTTTCGCCTGATGGAGCTGATTTTGCGCCACATCCACCTGTTTCCCGGCCGAGTTCGCTACCGCTTCGGCGGCGTTCACGGCCGCCCGCGCGGCTTCCATGCTCGCGAGCGCCTGATCGTACGCCGCCTGCGCGGTATCGGCGTCTTCCTGGGACGTGCTGCCGTTCTTCACCATGATCTGCCGCCGTTCGTTGACGACTCTGGCAAAGTCAACCGCGCTTTGCGCCTTGACGGCGTTCGCTTTCTGGCTGGACACGTTGGCCACCGCGCTCACCAGATCCGACTGCGCTTTCGCGAGCACCGCCTGCGCAGTCACCGCCGCGGCCCTCGCGGCGTTCAGGCTCGCCGTCGCCTGATCCACCGCCGCCTGGAACGGAGCCGGATCGATCTCCGCCACCAACTGTCCCTTCTTTACTTTGGTGTTGAAGTCGGCATAGAGCGCGATGATGTTGCCGGATACCTGACTGCCCACCTGAACCGTGATCACCGCGTTCAGCGCGCCCGTCGTCGTCACTGTGGACTCGATATCGCCGCGGTCGATCTTCGCCGTAATGTACAGGGGCTTGCTGGAGCCGCGAAACCACCACCAGAAACCGATCGCGCACACAACAAGGGCGACTGCCCCGATGATCAGCCGCCGCGCGGCCGGACGCGCGATGCGCTTACGTTCCGCGAAGGCCGCCGGCTGTTCTCCTGCTTCGGCCCCGACCGTGGTCCGCGGATCTTCCACTTTCGTGTTTGTCATGGGCCTTATCCGCCTGAACCCATAAAACTGCAGTTGACCCGCCACAACCGCGCTTGCCCGGGCATTCGGAACAAACCACTTGCGCGGCGCCCGGCCGCGCCCCGTGCGTGCTTTCGCGCAACCTTACGGCCTTTGCTCCTCGGATAGAAGTTCAGCCAGCACTTCGGCGTTCAAACGGTAATCGGTGTACGTCGCGTGCGTCACCTGCGTCGACCGGAACCAGAATTTCGAAACCGTCAGGGTCATTGAAAACTCGCTCATGAGCCAGATCGAATCCGTGACCGGCGACATCTGGAGTTCAATGTGAGTTCCCGGCAGCACGCGCGCGAGAATGCCGTAGATCGGCACGGGCCTGAACACCTGGCACTCTGCCCGGATTGCGTGATAATGCTCCCTTTCAAGCCAGACCGTCCCCCGCATCCCGGAAAGAACTTTCGCGGCCCTGCTGAGCGGACCGCTTCGCCTTACGGGTGTCGCCGAAAGCGCCCATGCGGGATGTCCGTTCATCGTTTCTTTGCGCAGCACCTCAAAGACAAACGCCTTCGGAAATTCCGGCAACAGGGCGCCATTCTCCGCGCGCGCTTTCTGATAAGTCGCGATCCGCCGGCGGCGGGATTCCGCGCCTTCCCTATTCCGGCGCTGAAACTCGTTGCGCAGCTTCTGCCGTTCCGCTTTCTGCTGCTCCGGCGCGAGTGGCCGGTCGTCAGTCGCGATCGGCATATAGTAATCGGACCCGCCCATCATCACGACGCGCGAAGTCCTGCTCGTCAGCTTATTGTCTTTCTGAACCTCGTCCCGCTCGACGTACGAGTAGTTCACGTCCGCCGACCAATCCGACTGGATCGCCGCGATCGCGCCGCGAATGATCTCCCGCAGCTCGGCGCCGCGGCAGGACGCGCAAAGGAGCGAAAACAGAAGAACCCGCCGTTTCAGATGCTGATAACCGGGCACGGCGATTCCCGGAGAATGGCGTAAGCGTGCTGGAAAAGGTTCCCGGCGATTCCCGCTTCTCCATGACGCCCGATCACCACCAGATCCGCTTCGAATTCCCGCGCCGCCGTGGCGACCACAACATCGGGCTTGCCAGCCCGCACAAACACCTGCTCCGCCGTCGACCCGGCCTCCTGCTGCAGCAAAGCAATGCGCGCCATCGCCTGTTCCGTGAACTGTCTTTCGAAATCGTCTCCCGGATACCAGCCGGCCTCGCCCGTATTCATCACCGCCGTCGCGTGCGCAATCGCAAGCTGAGCCTGATATTCACCGGCCAGCCAGGATGCCCACGCCAGGATGGCGCGGCTGTCTTCCGTGAAATCCAGACTGCAGAGAATGCGGCGACAGTGAATGTGCTCGAGCCGCGGCGCGGTCTCCGCGTGAACGCTCGTCCACAAGGGGCACTCGAGATCGTGCAGCGCCTTTGCCGTGACTGACCCGAGCAGATGTCTCCGGAAGAACCCCAGCCCGTGCGTCGGCATCATCGCGAGATCCGGCGCCCACGCGCGCGCCGCTTCCACGATCTCGGCCGCCGGATCCCCGATCTTGCAGACACGATGCGTCGTGAAGTATTTGAGTTCTCCCGCCAGAAACTGATCGAGTTGAGCCTGCCTCTGCGGCAGCAACTCCTCCGGCAGGTTGTGCTCTCCCATGCTGACCACGTGCAGCAGCATGATCTCCGCCTCGAACTGGCCCGCGAACGCTTCCACATAGCGGGCCGCCCCGAAACAGCTTTCTGAAAAATCGACGGGAAACAGAATTTTTCTGATCTGTGGCATGAATCGCCTCCGGGCGCACGCCCTCTGCCAGAAGTCACACTCTCGTAAGCCGTTCTTTTTCAGAAACGCGTGAAGATCGTCGGGGCTGGAATGATCGAAATGGCGCACCGGTACGTGAAATCGCGCAGGGCTTCCAGGCCGCCCGCGTCCTGCCCGGATCCGCCGCGTTGGGCCACCGGCGTGCTCCGTCCGGGTTCGGGATGGTCAACGAAGAAATCGCGCGCATCTTCGAACGCATGGCGCGAGTCCTCGCGTTCAAAGGCGAAGATCGCTTCCGGATCGGCGCGTATGAACGAGCCGCCATCTCCATCCGCGATCTCGAAGAAGACCTTGCGTCGATTGACGCCGGGGGCCGGCTCGAGGACATCCCCGGTATCGGCAAAGATCTTTCGGAAATGATCGGACAATATGTCCGCACGGGAAAGATTCGGCGCTATGAGCAGGAATGCAAAGGAATCCCTGCATCCCTCATCGATCTGATGAGCATTCCAGGACTCGGCCCGAAGACGCTCGCGCTTCTCCACGAGCAGTTCGATGTCTGCACACTGGAACAACTGAAGAAATGCCTGGACAGCGAAGCGCTCGCGGAGATGAAGGGCTTCGGCAAAAAGAAGATCGGGAACATCCGGCGGGGCATTGACCTGTGGGTGGCCAGCCAGCAGCGCATATTGCTTGGCGTCGCGCTTCCGCTCGCGGAAAACCTTCTCGCCGGGATCCGGCGAAACAAACTCATCGAGCGCGCCGAAGCCGCCGGGTCGCTGCGTCGCGGGAAAGAAACCATCGGCGACCTCGACATCCTGATCGTCGCCAGAGACAACCCGCGAGCCCTGAAGCAACTCACGCAAATGCCGGTGGTCCGGCAGGTCCTCGAAACAGGAGAGACCAAAGCGGCAGTCATCATCGAAGGCGGCATCCACGTCGATATCCGGGCCGTGGAACGCGAATCCTGGGGCGCAGCGCTGCAATACTTCACGGGCTCGAAGCAGCACAATATCCACCTGCGAAAGCTCGCGCGCGAACGCGGCCTGAAGTTCAACGAATACGGCGTGTTCCGCGACGAGAAGCCCATCGGCGGCGCGGACGAATCCGATATCTACGGAGCCATCGACATGCCCGTGCCGCCGCCGGAACTCCGGGAAGATCGCGGTGAGATCGAAGCCGCATTGGCGGGGCGCCTGCCGAAACTGATCGATATCGGGGACCTGCGGGGCGACCTGCATACGCACACCACCTGGTCCGACGGCAAAGCCACGCTCGAAGAGATGGTCGATCACGCCGCGGAACTCGGTTACGAATACATCGCGATCACCGACCACTCTCCTTCCGAACGCATTGCGCGCGGCCTC
>DASZUZ010000562.1:0-4844 GCA_035547415.1 Bryobacteraceae bacterium
TTCGACTTCGGCTCGGTTTTCTCTCCGGGAATGCAGGTGGATTTCTTCGTGCCGGCGTACATGGATTTCTGGCGTACCTGGGGAAATACCCTGGCAGTCGTCGGTCGCCTCAAGCCCGGCGTCTCCCTGGCACAAGCGCAAGCGGAATCTGACGTCCTCTTCCCCCAGCTCCGGGCCGCCCACGGGGATTGGTTCGAGGACTATAAATCCACTCTCTTCGGGCTGCAGGATCGGGTGAGCGGAAAGCTGCGGCGATCTCTTTACGTCCTCTGGGGCGCAGTCGGACTCATGCTGCTGATCGTCTGCATTAACGTCTCGAATCTATTACTTGCCCGCGCCATGTCGCGGAGCAAAGAATTCGCGATGCGAACTGCGCTGGGTGCAGAGCGCGGCCGGCTGATCCGCCAGCTGCTGACCGAAAGTTTCGTGCTCTCCGGGGCCGGCGCGGCCCTTGGGCTGATTTTCGCGTGGGCGATCACCTCTTTTCTGGCTCATCAGAGCCAGATGGCTTTGCCGCTGCTCTCCACCGTTCGGGTCGACGGCGCTGCGCTCGCGTGGACCGTCGTGGTCGCGCTGATGGTCGCCGCGGTCTTCGGCCTTGCTCCCGCCCTCAGGCTTTCGGGCGGCAACCTGCAGGAATCGCTGAAAGACGGTGGCCCGGGTATGAGCCACGGCAGACGGCACGAGCTGCTCCGATCCACGCTGGTTGTCTCGGAGGTGGCCCTGGCCTGCGTGCTGCTCGTCGGCGCGGGGCTGTTATTGCGCAGCTTTGTGCGCCTGCTCGACGTCGATCTCGGGTTCGCGCCCGCTCATGCCGATGCAGTCAAAATCGAAATCAACGACGGTGGCAGCAAGGCGCGGCGCGGCGCCATTGTTCAGGAAACTCTGGATCGCATCCGCGCCATTCCGGGAATTCAGGCGGCCGGCATGACGGACATGCTGCCGCTCGACCGCAACCGGAGCTGGGGCTTCGTCGCCAAAGAAAACGTGAACGACAAGGGCAGGCATGGCGCCTTCGTTTACGTGGTGTCGCCCGGCTACCTCGCGACCATGGGGATGCGGCTACGCGGCGGCCGCGATATCTCCCCGCGCGACGGCCCGGATACGCAGTGCGTCGTCGTCATCAATGAGACTGCCGCGCGGCGCGAGTGGCCCGGGCAGGATCCCATCGGGCGGGCAGTGTACGGCGTTTGCCGCGGTGAGGCGCGTGTCGTTGGAGTTATCGCCGACGTTCGTGAGAGCAGCATCGAGGATCGGGCCAGCGCTCAGGTGTACATCCCGATCACCCAGGTGACGCCCGAGGGCACGGAACTGGTCGTGCGTACCCGGTTGCCTCTCCAGGCGGTAGAGTCAACGGTCCTGTCCACACTGCGAAGCCTGAATCCTGGCCAGCCGCGGACGCAGTTCCGCACTCTCCAGACGATCGTCGATCACGCGGTTTCACCTCGCCGGTTCCTGATGGTGCTCGTCTCCTCTTTCGCGGCATTCGGTCTCCTGCTGGCGTCCCTCGGGATATATGGGGTCATCTCGTATTCCGTAACCCGTCAGTCCCAGGAGATCGGGATTCGGATGGCGCTCGGCGCGAGCGCGGCCCGGGTTCAGCTCGGCGTGATCGCGCAAACCCTGCGGCTGACGCTGCTCGGTATCGGCATCGGAGCCGCGGTGTCGTTCGCCGTCGCCAGAGGGATTGCCTCCCTTTTGTTCGGCACACAGCCGGCCGACCCATTCATCTTCGCCGCGACAATGTCGCTTCTTGCCGCGGTCGCCTTGCTGGCCGGACAGATTCCGGCCCGCCGAGCGTCCCGCATCGACCCGATGGCCGTCCTGCGTGGGTTGTGATGCCGTTCCCGCGCCGCATCACCGAACGGTGAATGAGCCTCGCAGGCGGATGTCCCTCGACGAACTTCCCACGCTCACGCTGTATTCGCCCGGGACGACTTTCCAGCCATGCGTGGCATCGTCCCAGACCGACATCGTGTCTCGATTCAGAGCCATGCTCACCTGCTTGCTTTCGCCCGGCTTGAGACGGACCTTCTCGAAGCCTTTCAGTTGCTTCGGCGGTTCGCCGGCGGCCGCCGGGTCCCCCAGGTAGAGTTCGACCACTTCCGCGCCTTCGCGCTTTCCGCTGTTTGTCACCTTGACCTTTACGGTTCTCTGGCCATCCGCGCCGCTCTCGACCTTGAGATCACTGTATTTGAAAGTCGTGTAAGACAATCCGTATCCGAACGGAAAGAGAGGCGTCTGGTTCTTCGCATCGAACCACCGGTAGCCAACCAGAAGTCCCTCACTGTAGTTCACAACTTTCCCGTCGCCCGGATACTCGTCCGGCTTTGTCGCCGGCCCCTGCTGCTCGTTCACGGGAAAGGTCATGGTCAGTTTGCCCGAGGGGTTCGCATCGCCGAACAGCAGCGCTGCGATCGAGCTTCCGTCGAAAGCGCCGGGATGGCCCGCCCAGATCACGCCTGCGACTTTGTCGATCCACGGCATCGCAACGGCTCCCGCCGTGTTCAGCACGACTACGGTGTGCGGATTGGCCGCGGCGACCGTTTCAATCACGTTGTCGAGATCGCCGGGCAACGTGAGTGACCACCGGTCCATGCCTTCACCGGCCCTTTCGCCCGCGAAGACGACCGCCACATCGGCTTCCTTCGCTGCTTTCTGAACCGCCGCGACTGCGCCCGAATCGGGCGTCTGCATTCCAAGCCGGAGGTTCGCCGCGCGGCCCTGCGTCATGTATTCGAGTTTTACTTCGACCGGCTTGCTCGCGGTGAGGTTCTCCGCCCCGATTACCGTGATCGCCGCATCGGATTTCATTATCGTGGCCACGAGCCTGGAATCCACGTAGAGGTGCGCAGTGCCGGATCCGGTCAGAGAAAAGCGGTACCTGCCCGTCGCTTGCGGCGTCAGCGTAGCGGTCCAGCGGGCCGACCACGGAATGCGCGGCGCTGCGGGACCTCGCCCGCGGCCGCCGCCCGGAGGAGGCGCGGGAACGAATTGCGCGGGTGGCGGGAACTTCGCGAGGTCGACGGCGTCGTCGGTGCGATTGCCGGCGGGGCTGCCGGAAATGTCGGAACCCGGATAAAAGGTGGCCGTGAAGTGACTCTGCATTTCCGCCAGCGGCCCGATCACCGCGTTTCCCGGCACATAGTTCACCCGAATGCCGCCTCCTGCCCGTTGCGTGATCGCGTTGACAGGAATGCTCGGTTTCTCGATATAAACGGCCGAATTTGTCTGCTGGAGCGACGCGTTCTCCCCGGCATCTTCGCCGACGATGGCCAGAGTCCTGATCTGGCGCAGCGGCAGAACAGCCCCTTTGTTCTTCAGAAGAACAGCGCCCTGTTCGGCGACTTCTTCGGCCAGTTTCTGATGTTCCGGGGTGCTGACGTTCGCGGCCGGGGATCCCATTGGCGCATCGTAAATGCCCAGGCGGAAATAGGGCACGAGTTGATGAAACGCGATGAGGTCCACGGTGGAGGCGTCCAGTTTCCCGCTCTTCACGGCGGCGCCGATTACGGCAGGCGCGAGGCGGTCAGACCCGGCCTTCGCGGCCGCCACCGCGTCCCGCACCGGTTCCGGCATCACGAAGCCGTCAAAGCCCCATCCGCGCAGAGTGCCCAGAAGGTCCTGATTCATGCACGAAGGGAATCCGTTCACTCCATTGAATGCGCAGAACGCGCCGGCCAGTCTGGCGCGCTCCACCACCTGCTTCCAGGCGTGCAGATAGATTTCGTGCAGCGCCCGCTCAGGAATCTTTTCGTCGATCGTCTGCCGGTCGATGTCCTGATTGTTTGCGACGTAATGTTTGAGCACCGAGATCACATGCTGCCCCTGCAGGGCGGAAATCTCGGGTACCGCCATTTCGGCGGTGAGGTAGGGGTCTTCGCCGAACGTCTCGGCGGTGCGGCCCCAGTGCCACGTGCGCGCGAGATTAATCGTGGGGCCGTAATCGAAAGCCAGGCCCTTGCCGGCGAACTCCTCACCCATGGCCTTACCGACACGAGCGGCGAGGTTCTTGTCCCACGTGGCGGCGAGCAGATGCTCGTTGGGGAATGCGGTCACGCCAAGCGCGCCTGGAGGAGGTGCCTGCCCGGGGCGTACCCGTCCCGCCACGCCGTGCGGTCCATCGCCACCCGGTCCGGCGTTCAGGCCGAGTCGCGGAAGGGATCCGCGGAAATTCAGCTTTTCCTCGAAGGTCATCTGCGCGAGCGCTTCAAGTGCGCGGCAGACGGGTGTCTGGTCCGCGTTTGTCCACGCCTTCTCTCCGGCAGGTTTGCAGTCGCCGGCGGAGATGCCGGGCAGTTGTGGCAGCGCGGGAGCGGCGCCCTGCGCCATGGCGAGCCACGCGGCTGTGGAGACGAGAATCAGGGCGGCGGTCGGCTTGTTCATCATCAGTTGAGTTCCCGGAATCGGATCGGAGTAGAAATTGAGACATTATCACCTGCCATGTGTAAGCTGCGGTACTGTGTGGAGCGCTTCGCTTTGCCCCGGTCATTTGCGGATCCGTTCCATGGTCTGCAGTAGACTGATTTCCATGCGATTTGCGCTCGCGCTGTGCCTGGCCGCGTTTCCCCTGCTTGCCGCGTCCGAAACGGAACTGAAAGACGCTTCCGGCCACACGATTGTTCGTTACGTAGTGGAAGCGCCGGAACATATCGCGCCCGCGGGGACGAAAGATCCGGCGCGTCAGGTGGGCCTCATCCTCTGCTCCGCGGAGCACAACCGGCCGACCGGCGATGAAATTTATCCCGTGCGCGAAGCGCTGCGCAGACTCGGTATGAGCGATCAGTTTGTTCTGCTGGCAGGCCATTCGCAGGCGGAGAAATTCAGCGCCGCGGACGACGCGC
>DASZUZ010000563.1:0-3941 GCA_035547415.1 Bryobacteraceae bacterium
ATCGTCAACTCCGTGAAGAAAGCGCTGCCGAAGATTCTCAGCGGACTGCCGCCGGAACTCGATGTACGGCAGTTGCTGGATCAGTCGATCTTCGTGAAGGCATCGATCTTCGGCGTGCTCCGCGAGGCGGTGATTGCTGCCTGTCTGACCGGACTGATGATCCTGCTGTTCCTTGGAAGCTGGCGGAGCACGGTGATTGTCTGCATCTCAATCCCGCTCTCGATCCTGACCTCACTGGTTGTGCTGAGCCTGATGGGGCAGACGATCAATGTGATGACGCTGGGCGGTCTCGCGCTGGCGGTCGGAATTCTGGTGGATGACGCCACCGTCGAGATCGAGAACACGCATCGGAACATGGCCAGGCGCAAGCCGCTGGTGCGCGCGGTGCTGGACGGCGCGCAGCAGATCGCGGCGCCGGCGTTCGTCTCCACGCTGTGCATCTGCGTGGTCTTCGTGCCGGTGCTGATGCTGACGGGCGCGGCGCGCTACCTGTTCACGCCGCTCGCGATGGCGGTGGTTTTCGCGATGCTCGCGTCCTATTTGCTTTCGCGCACTCTGATTCCCAACATGGTGCATTACATGTTGCGGCCGGAGATGCGGCTCTATGTGCTCGGGCAGCACGGGCATTCGGCCGGCGGCAAGGGCGTCATCTGGCGTGTCCACTACATCTTCAATCAGCAGTTCGAGAAACTGCGCGCCTTTTATACGTCGCTGCTCGACTGGGCGCTGGATCATCGCAAGGCGGTGCTGGCCGGCTTCCTGATCTTCGTGTGCGCATCGCTGGGTCTGATCAAATTCGTGGGCAGCGATTTCTTTCCGACGGTGGATTCGGGGCAGATGCGGCTGCACGCGCGCACGCCCGCCGGAACGCGGATCGAACAGACAGAGGTGATCTTCGCGAATATCGAGAACGACATTCGCGCTATTCTTCCGGGCGAGGTGGAATCGGTCATCGACAACATCGGCCTGCCGAACGGAGGTTTCAATCTCGCGTATAGCGACAGTCCGACGATTGGCGTGGGGGATGGCGACATTCTGATTTCTTTGCGCAAGGACCGGCGCCAATCGACCCCCGAATATGAAGACATGCTGCGGAAGCGCCTGCGGCGGGACTTTCCGGACGTCACGTTCTTCTTCGGCGCGGCCAATATCACGAACCAGATCCTGAATTTCGGCCTGCCCGCGCCGATCGATGTTCAAGTGGTTGGTCGAAATATCGAAGCGAATTACCGGCTGGCCCAGCAACTCGAACGGGAGATCGAGCGAGTTCCGGGCACGGCGGACGTGCATATCCATCAGGTGATGAACTATCCCGAAATCCGCCTGAAGGTCGATCGCGCGAGGGCCGGGCAGATCGGGATGACCGAGCGCGATGTCTCGAACAGCCTGCTGATCTCGCTGAGCGGCAGCGGCCAGGTGGCTCCCACGCAGTGGCTCAACTGGGCAAACGGCGTCAATTACAACATCACCGTCCAGACACCGCAAACGCGAATCAATTCGCTCGATGCGCTGATGCGCACGCCAATCGCCTCGCCGTTGGGAACTTTCGCGACCAGCACGCCGGGCGATACGAATCCGGCGCTGAACACCGGCACAAGCCCGAGCCAGACGTCGATGGCTTACGGCAATCCGGGAGCGATGTCGCAGAACCGCACCCAGGTACTCGCGAATCTGGCGACCACGGAACGCGGTACAGGCGCGCAGATCGTAAACCATTACAACGTGCAGCCGGTTTTCGATGTCTATGCCAACGTGGAGCGGCAGGATCTGGGCAGCGTGGGCAAGGAAGTCGAGAAGATCGTGAACCAGCACGAGAGCAGGCTGCCGCGCGGAACGTCGATCGAAGTGCGGGGGCAGATCCAGACGATGGAAACCTCGTTCTACCGGCTGGGCCTGGGACTGATCTTTTCAATCACGCTGGTCTACTTCCTGATGGCCGTCAACTTCCAGTCGTGGCTCGATCCGTTCATCATCCTGATGGCGCTGCCGGGCGCGCTCGCGGGGATCGTCTGGATGCTGTTCGTCACGCAGACGACCTTCAGCGTGCCGTCGCTGATGGGGTCGATCATGTGTATCGGGGTCGCAACAGCGAACAGCATCCTGATGGTAGTTTTCGCCAACGACCAGAGGATCGAAGGCATGGATGAGCGCGCCGCGGCGCTGGCGGCGGGGAATACGCGCATCCGTCCCGTGCTGATGACAGCGGCCGCGATGATCATCGGGATGCTGCCGATGGCGCTTGGCCTCGGCGAGGGCGGCGAGCAGAATGCTCCGCTGGGGCGCGCGGTCATCGGCGGGCTTCTTCTTGCGACCGTGACCACATTGTTCGTGGTTCCTATCGTTTACAGTCTGCTGCGCACGAAACCGCCGGTCGATTTCGACACGAAACTGGAAGAAGAAGAACGCGAGGATGTAACCGAGTTCCTCAACGAAGCGCCGCAATTACACTGAGGGGATTATGCCGGAAACTGTCAGCGACAGCACGGAAGCGAGGCTCCGGGCGGAGATCGAGGAGCTTCGCCGGCGACTTTCCGCGCAGGAACAGCACCATCATCCGCACGGGCACGGACATACGCGCCGACGGCCGAGCAGCGGAACGCTGTTCATGCTGGGTTTGTTGCTCGCGGTTGTTGTCACGGCAGCGTTTTTCGCCGGCTACCTGCCCTACCAGAAGCGGCAGACCGAACTGGTGGCGGAGGCGAAATCCGACAATGAGTCAGCGCCGCTGGTCAACGTGACAGCGGCAGAGCGGTCGTCCGGCAAGAGCGAACTCGAGCTTCCGGGCAATATTCAGGCGGTGACCGAGGCGCCTCTGCTCGCCCGGGCGAGCGGTTACGTGAAGACCCGGCTCGTGGACATCGGTGACCGGGTCAAGCAGGGCCAGTTGCTGGCGGAAATCGACGCGCCGGAACTGGACTCGCAGGTGCGGCAGGCGAAGGCCAGCGCGGAGCAGTCCGGCGCCGCCCTGGAACAGGCGAACGCCAATCTGATCCAGGGCCGGACGAACGAGCAGCTTTACAAGACGACAGCCGAACGCTGGAGCAGTCTGGTGGCGAAGGGGGCTGTTTCCCGGCAGGATAACGACACGTATCAGGCGCAATACCAGGCGCAGCGCGCCACGGTGCAGGCGCTCGAAAAGGCCGTGAACGTGGCGAAGAGCAACGTGGGCGCGGCGGAAGCGAATCTGGCGCGCCTGACGGAGATGCAGGGCTACGTCAAGGTGCGGGCTCCATTTACCGGCGTGATCACGCAGCGAAACGTCGACACGGGAGCACTGGTCAATGAGGGCAGTACGCTGCTGTTCCGGATCGCGCAGATCGACAAACTGCGAACCTATGTCAACGTGCCGCAGGGGGACGCCACGTCGATTCACGTGGGGCAACCCGCGAAGCTCACAATTCCCGATCTGCCGGCTCGTCAGTTCACTGGCACGGTAACACGTACCGCGAGCGCGCTCGATCCCGCCAGCCGGACGCTTCTGGCAGAGGTGCAGGTTCCGAATACGGCCGGACTGCTGCTTCCCGGCATGTATGCGCAGGTCAATTTCACGACGCCGCGCGCCGAGCCGCCGTTGCTCATCAAGGGGGATGCGCTGGTTGTGAGGGCGAACGGCCCGCAGGTGGCCGTGGTGCAGCCGGACAAGACGGTCCATTTCCAACTGGTCGCACTCGGGCGCGATTACGGCGACCGAATCGAGATCCTCTCGGGTCTCAAGTTGGGCGAGCAACTGGTGATTAATCCGGGCGACAACATTCAGGAGGGCGTTAAAGTGAATCCTGTCCTTCTGGCGGCGCCGAAGAAGTGACACGGCCGGAACGCGTCACGCTTCGGGGCCGGTACGTGACCGTACAGCCTCTGGATCCTGAAAAGCACGGCGAAGCGCTGTGGGAAGGAACCGGCGGAATGGAGCACTCCGCGCTTTGGGACTATATGGCGGATGG
>DASZUZ010000564.1:0-2273 GCA_035547415.1 Bryobacteraceae bacterium
CCGATTTCTTCCGGAATCAGATCAATTACCCCACGAACGACGCCACGCAGCCCAACGCCCAGGGTCTTCATCTTCCGACCAGTCTGGCAGTCGACTCCGCCGGTAACCTGTTCGTCGCCGATACGGGCAACTCGCGGATTCTGCGCTTCCCTGCTCCGTTCACCTCCGGAAAGACGACGCTCGAAAGCGCGGACCTCGTGATCGGGCAATCCGGGTTCAATTCGATCGTCACGGATGCCACGGCCCAGACCATGAGCGCACCGATGGGAATCGCGCTCACCGCTGACGCCGCCAACGCCTCGGTCGCCGATAAGGGATGGCTGGTGGTCTCCGACACTGCGCACAGCCGCGTTCTCTTCTTCCAGAAGCCTTTCTCAACCGGAATGAGCGCTTCGAAGGTCCTCGGATCGCTGAACTTCACCTCTTTCGCCGCGAGCGGGGATCCCCAGCGATTCAATGCGCCCCGCGCGGTTGCCGTCGACCCGCAGGATCGCGTCCTGGTGGCCGATACCGGCAATCGCCGCGTTCAGATCTTCAACCCCGCTGCGAACATCAACAACTACGACACGCCGCCGATCAGCGTCGCGGCCGCCACGGGCGGCAGTGGCTTCAGCCAGCCGCTCTCCATCAGCGCGACAGCTTCCGGATTCTGGGTTGCCGACGCCGGGCTCAATACGATCCTGCACTTCCCCACAGTCGACCAGTTGCCGTTGAAGAACAACACGTCCGACGCGACGACGCCGGTTCTGCAGCCGACATCCGCCTTCGCGGACAACTATGGAAATGTGCTCGCCGGTGACGGCGCCAACCGCGTGCTGTACTTCGCTCCCCAGGTGACAGCTGTCAGCGCAGCGAGCTATTCGAGCCGTCCTCTCACTCCCGGCTCCATCGCCGCCCTGTTCCCGACTGTCGCATCCAACATGATCGCGGCGGGGACAGATGCTTCGGCCGCTGTGCCTTTGTCGACGGCGCTCGCCGATACGCAGGTACTCGTGAACGGCAAGCCGGCGCCGCTCTTCTATGCCTCTCCGGGCCAGATCAATTTCCAAATTTCGAACAGCCTCCCGGCGGGCGGAACGGCTGACCTGCAGGTGGTACGGCAATCGACGGGACAGGTTTACGGCGCCGCCGAATTGTCACTCGCATCCGCCGATCCGGCGCTCTTCACGGTGAACGCCTCAGGCGGCGGCCAGATTTTCGCCACCAACTTCACCGATGGCAGCATGAACTCTGCTGCGAATCCGGTGACGCGCGGCAGCTATCTGATTCTCTACGGCACCGGCGTAGGACCGGTTCCGAACGCTCCGCCTGACGGACAGGGCGCTTCCGGCGCGCTGTCGGCGCCGACTCCTCCTCAGATCGTACTCGGCTCGAATGCGACCGCCTTTGTGCCCACCGAAAACATCGTGTATTCGGGCTTGTCCACGCTCGTCGGCGTGTGGCAGATCAATCTGCTGATCCCGCCGGATGCGCCGACGGGAAACGCTGTTCCGATCAGGATATTTCAGAACAGCATCTCAAGCACGGATGCGAGCGTAGCCGGCGCGGGGAGTACGACGATCGCTATCCAGTAACGTGGCTACTAACTGCCTGATAGTGAGTCTTGCTTTCCGTTGTCCAGGCATGTACTGAGGATCAACTTACCTTTGTCGGAAACGCAACAGTAACGCGCCGGCGCGGCGTTGCGCTACTCTGCCCGAACCTCCTGAAATGTATGGAGGAGAGCAGATGCCCCAGAGAATCCTCATCACAGGTGGAGCAGGTTTCATCGGATCGCATGTCGCGAGCGAGTTGATCGAGAAGGGATACAAGGTCCGCGTTCTCGATAATCTCGCGCCGCAGGTGCATGGCCCTGATCGAAAGCGCCCCGCTTATCTCGATCGTGATGTAGAACTCATCGCCGGCGACGTGCGTGACGCCGCGATGGTGAGAAGAGCGCTGAAGGGCGTCAATGCCGTTTATCATTTCGTCGCCAACGTAGGCGTCGGCCAGAGCATGTATGAGATCGCCGACTACACGAGCGTCAATAATCTCGGAACGGCGGTGCTGCTGGAAGCACTGATTGAGAAGCCCGTTGAGCGCCTGATCGTCGCATCGAGCATGTCCATCTATGGCGAAGGTCTGTACAAGGCCGCCGACGGCGCAATCACGCAGCCCGCGGACCGGACCCTCGATCAATTGAAAGCAGGCGACTGGGAAGTGCGCGGCCCGAAGGGCGAGACGCTGAAACCCGTGGCGACGCCCGAGTCCAAAGTTCCGGTTCTCGCTTCCAT
>DASZUZ010000565.1:0-10526 GCA_035547415.1 Bryobacteraceae bacterium
CCGCTGCCCGGGTTCCCGAGCGCAAGAAGCAGGTAACGTACGACCCAGCAGACCAGACCGAGAACGAAGATCGCGCGCACCGTAACGAAGCGGAAGACCAGTGGCATGAGCAGCATCATGACCACTTCGGAGACCTGACCGAGAGTCATCTTGCCCGCGGCGTTGGTGACTCCCACTTCGTTCAGGTAATCGTTGGTGAACGAGAAGTAAAACGTAAGCGGGATGCAGGCCAGAACCGAGGCGATGGCGAAGACCAGGAAGGCGCGGTCCTTCAGCATCACGAGCGCATCGAGTCCGAGAGCATTGCGCACGCTGAAGGTCTGCGCCTGACCGCGCGGAGGCATGTGCGGCAGCATGGTCAAACTGATCACCACCATTACGACCGCCGCAATGGCCGCGATGATAAACGGCGTGGAAGTCGCTTCAACACCCATCAGGCCGATGACATTGCCGATGAAGATCCATCCGAAGGTGCCCATGAGCCGGATGGGAGGGAATTCGCGGCCGGGGTCTTTGACCAGTTGCATTCCGATGGAGTTGGTGAGAGCGATGGTCGGGAAGTAGCAGAGGCAGAACGCCAGCAACAAACCATAGACGACAGGGAAGGTGGTGGCCTGCGTGATGAGGTACATGATGACGGCCCCGAGCGCGTAGAGGACGGCCATGACCTTTTCGGTGGCGAAGTAGCGGTCTGCGACGAGACCGACGAAGAATGGCGAGACCAGAGACGCAATCGATGCGGTCCCGAAGACGGCCCCCGCCTGCGTGCCCGTGAAGTGCAGCGTCGAAGTGAGATAGGTGCTGATGGTGACGTACCAGGCTCCCCAGACGATGTAATTGACGAACATCATCAGGCCGAGCCGGATCTTCAGGGACGAGGGCATTGTGTGGAGTATACCGTCCGGCGATGCGCCGTTATTCGGGAAGAGGTTTGCCGCGCGTCTCGATCGCGAGCGGGAGAAGAAAGAGGCCCAGGATAAAGACAACGGACGTCATCGCGACGGGGATACCGATGGTTTTGTAGTGCGCAACGCCCGCGCCAACGAGAGAGGTGGCGGCGGCCGCCACGAAGCGCCCGACCGACATGGCGAGAGACAGGGCGCTGCCGCGGCATTCGGTTCGATATTGCTCCGGTATCCAGGTCAGGTAAACGGCGAAACTTGCGCCTCCGATGCCGACAAAGAGAAGGCATGCGATGAAGGCGCCGAGGGCAATTTTCGGGAGATAGAAGGCCAGGCCAAAGCCGCCCGCAACGGCAACCGCCATCAGGACGAAGTAGACGGCGAGGGCGCCGCGACGTCCGAAGCGGCCGGCGAGAGGCGCCATCAAGAGGCATCCGGCAATCGTTCCGGAGGCGAGCAGAATGGTGGCGAGCGATGCGATGCGCGAAGCGGCAGCCGCACCGTAACCCATTCTTGTGGACACCTCGGTTACCGCTCCAGGCGCGTAGACGCTGCCTGCCCACAGGCCCACCATCGAGATAAGAAGAAACAGGCAGTTCAGGCAGGTGCGGCGGAAGTATTCGGGCGCGAAGAGCATGCGGAGAGAGTCGAATGCCTTCCAGTGTCCGAGCGTCGCAACGCGTTTTTTCCAACGCTCGGGTTCATCGACGAACTGCCGGATGATGCCGATGAAGAGCGCCGGGACACCGCCGAGAATGAACATGACCCTCCAGCCGTACTTCGCGCCGATGAGGTAGTTCGCGAGGGCGGCGATGATGGTTCCCGCGTAGTAGCCGCTGTTCAGAAATCCGGCGGCGCGAACGCGGAGGTCTTCGGGCAGTTCTTCCGCGACAAAGATCGCGGCGCCCGTGAATTCGCCGCCCGTACCAAACCCGGCAAGCAGGCGGAAGATGCCGAGTTCCCAAACGTTGGCGGCCATGCAGCCGAGGAAGGTGAAGACGGAGTAGCAGAGGATGGCGAGGGTAAGGGCGCGGACTCTGCCGAAGCGATCGGCGACAGGTCCCCAGAGGAAGGCGCAACCCCATCCGACGAGGAACACAGAGAAGAGCAGGCTGCCATAGACGCCCAGGCTGGCCGCGTCGGGTTTGATGCCGGAAGCGGGGAGCAGTTCGCGCAGCGCCGGGACGAGGACGAGCGCGTAGATGAACGAGTCCATACCGTCGAGCGCAAGGCCCGCCCAGGCGGCCCAGAAGCCGCGGATCTGGTTGGGCGTCAGAGAGCGCTGGACTGTGAGGCTCGGCTGCAGATTTCCTCAGGGTATCCGGAAACGACGGGGGACCGCTACAGTCGTAACTGGAAATGTCCGATCTGAAGCGAATTCATGACGTGCTCATTGAGGCCGTGCTGGCCGGCGGGACGGAAGTCCTGCGCGTGAAGAAGACGGGGTTGCTCGATGCCCGGTTCAAGCATGGGAAAGAACTGGTGACGGAAGCGGATCAGCGGTCCGACGCGGCGATTCTTGCCGTGTTCCGGTCGAGGTTCCCGGAGATCGATGCGGGAATTTCGTTCCATCTGGAAGAATCGGGCGAGACAGGGGGATCGACGGCCCGAAGAGTCGGGGCGGATCCGGTGGACGGCACCAACCATTTTGCGTGCGGGGGAAATCTGTATGCCGTGCAGGCTCATTACGTGGAGGACGGACTGCCGCTTGTGGGCGTGGTGTTCCAGCCGGAGGTTTATCTGCCGATGGACGAAACGGCGGCATGCGCCGGAAGGGTCGTGTCGGCGATTCGCGGGGAAGGCGCGTTCACGAAGCGCACAACGTTTGAGGGCGACGGGTTTACGGTGGGTGAGTCGCGATTCTTGAGGAAAAACGTGTTGCCACAGAGCGGGGCGTTCGTGGCATGCGTTCCTTATGGAACGAAGATGGCGCCGGAGGACCGGGAGCGCGCGCGGCGAGTGCACGAGAGCGGAATCATCTCGAGCATGACGGGAGCGGCGAGCGCGGGAGCGAACGTCATGATGACGATTTTCGGAGGACAGCACGTTTACGCGAACTTCGGGGCCGGCGAGGATCTGGATCTGATTCCTCCACAGGTAATTGCGATGGAAGCGGGACTGACGGTGTGGGGCGTGGATCGGCGACCACCGGCGTGGCATGTTCGCAAGCAGCCCGTCGTTTTCGCGCCGGATGAGCGCGTGGCGGAGATGTTTCTGCGGGCGGCGGGGTTGTAGCATCCGGTGGAATCGACGCATCATTCGAATGCCGTGGCGCGCGCCGGGCCGAAGCCCGGCGGCAGGGTCGAAGCCCTGGCCCCACATTCGTTCACAAAAATCTTTTCGACATTTTTCGCTGTCTAATCAACGCTTTGCGCTCTGACGAAGGCGGCTTTGGCTCCCGCACGATGTTAGGTTTTGTGCAGGAAGTCGAGGCGCGTCCGAACGATTCGGATGCAGGGAGATCAAGCGGCGATGAGCGGAAAGGGTTCGATAAAGAGGGTGGCAACACTCCGGAGAGCGATCGAGCGGTTCAGCGAGAAACTGGACATCGAAAACGCAACGATCACTGACTATCTCCGGTTGTTCCATTTGCGTCGCGAGATGGGCGGAGGACAGTCAACGCCGAGACTCGCCGGATGGTTCGAGTAAATGGCCTCGGGTAACAGCGGCCGACGGATTCGTTATTCGCCGCTGCCGAGCCAGAAGACGTTTCATGCATCCGAGGCGCGATTCAAGGGGTTTTCGGGGCCGATCGGATCGGGCAAAAGCCAGGCGCTCTGTCATGAAGCGATTCGGCTGAGCTATCTCAATCCGGGACGAACCGGACTGATCGGCTCGCCGACTTACCCGATGTTACGGGACTCGACGCTGAGTTCTCTCACGGAGATCCTGCACGAGAACGAGATTCCGTTCGATCTGAACAAGTCGGACAACGTGATGGTGCTCCGGGACACGGGGTCGCGGATCCTGCTGCGCGCGGTCGACGAGTTCGAGAGGCTGCGCGGGACGAATCTGGCGTGGTTCGGTCTGGACGAACTCACTTACACGCTGGAAGGCGCGTGGCTGCGCCTCGAGGGCCGATTGCGGGATCCGAAGGCATCGCGACGATGCGGTTTTGCAGTGTGGACGCCGAAAGGGTTCGACTGGGTGTATCGGAAGTTTATTCAGAATCCGGTTGAAGGATATGCCGCGGTGCTGGCGCAGCCCTACGAGAACCGATTCCTGCTGGAGCAGGTTCCGGATTTTTACGAGCGGCTGAAGAGCAGCTATGACGAGACGTTCTTCCGGCAGGAAGCATTGGGCGATTACCTGAATGCGAAGGGTGGTCTCGTTTACGGGGCTTTTACCCGCGAAGCGAACGTGAAGGCCGTTCAGACGGACGGAAGCAAGCCTTTGTTCTGGGCGGTGGATTTCAACGTGGATCCGATGTCTTCGGTGGTGGTGCAAATGCGCGACGAAGACGTGTGCGTACTGGACGAGATCGTGCTGAAACGAGCTTCGACGCAACAGGCGTGCGAAGAGTTCGAGCGGCGCTTCGGGATGCCCCGGGCGGGCGTTGTCGTTTATGGCGATGCATCAGGCGCGGCGATGCAGACAACCGGTCATTCGGATTACGGCGTGATTCGGGAGTTCTTCCGGATTCGAGGAGCGAAGGTGACGTATCGGGTTCCGACGGCAAATCCACCGGTGCGGGAGCGCGTGGCCGCGGTGAATGCAAAGTTGAAGAACGCGTTGGGCGAGAGTCATCTGTTCCTCGATGCGAAGTGCCGGGAACTGATCGCGGATTTCGAGCAGGTTTCGTACATGGACGATTCGATGCAGATCGACAAGAACAAAGACCGGCGACGGACCCACTTATCGGACGCGCTCGGTTATCTGATCTGCCAGGAACACAGGGGACCAACGATTGGCGAGCGCGGAATGCGATTGCTGTGAGGATCGGGAATGAACTTACATATCGAGCAGGAACATCCGGACTATACGTCGAAAGCGAGAATGTGGCGGCGATACCGCGATCTGTACGCGGGGGGCGAGCAGTTCCGGCAGAACGCGGGCGAATATCTCGTGCGGCGGCAGAAGGAGCCGCTGGATGTCTATCAGGAACGACTGACGCGGGTGTTCTACGAGAACTATCTCGGGTCGATCGTCGACTGGTACATGGCGACGCTGGTCCGGAAGGAACCGATCATCGAATTCGAAGGGCTGAATGACCGGGCTCGCGAGTTCTTCAACGACTTCATCCAGAATTGCGATCTGCGCGGCACGACGCTGACACAGTTCTATAAAGAGCAACTGACGGAGGCGCTGGTCTGCGGCAAGTCTTATATCGTCGTGGATTTTCCGAAGCCGGATGCGCCGGCGCGCACCCGGGCCGAAGAGGACGCGTCGGGATCGAGCCGCGCATACCTTGTGGGATACACGGCGGACGAGGTCATCAACTGGAGTTACGACCAACGAGGCGAACTCGAATGGGCCGTGATCCGCACGTCGTGCCTGAAGCAGGACAGCGTCCGCTCTTTCGGCTGGAAGCGGGAGACGCGGTGGATCTACTACGACCGCGAGAAATACGAAGTTTACGAACGGCGCGAGGTGGATTCGAAGAAGTCGATTGAGCTGATCGACGAAGGACGGCATGGATTCACGGCGATCGGGCGGGTTCCGGTATTCGAAGTGCGAATCAGCGACGGGCTGTGGCTGACGAACAAAGCCGCTTCGCTGCAGCTCGAACATTTCAACAAGTCAAACGCGCTCGGCTGGGCCCTGACGATGGGATTGTTCGCGATGCCGGTGATTTACTCGGATCGCGAATGGAATCAGATTACCGGCGAGAGTTATTTCGTTCAGCTCGGTCCGCAGGATCGTTTCGGCTGGACGGAGCCCGAGGGCAAGGTCTACCAGATCGCCGCCGAAAACCTGAGCCGGCTGAAGGACGAGATCTACAGAGTTTCCTTTCTGATGCAGCAGGCGGGCAACGGTTCGGGCGAGCGGCAATCGGGATTGAGCAAGCAGTGGGATTTCAGCGTGACGCAGGAGATCCTGGGCGCGTTCGGCGACGTGATGAAGGATTCGATGCGCAATGTGCTGAACGCGGTTGCGGCGGCGCGATTGGACGGTCTGACCGCGGACGTCGTGGGACTGGATGAATTCGATATCGCGGATTTCGGGACGGAGGCCAGCGATGCGCAAAGCCTGCTGAGTCTGGGGATCGATTCGCCGACGCTGAAGAAACAGGTGTTCAAGAGAGTGGCCCTGAAGTACCTGAGCGACGCGCGGCAGGAGATCAGGAACCGGATCGCGGAAGAGATCGACGCCGCTGCCTGACGCGGCGGTTACGAGCAAGGTTGGGAGGAGAAATTTGGAATCGCAAATCGACGTGCAGGCGATCGTGCAGCAGGCGATCGACGAGTACATGAAAAAGGACAGCGCGCGGCGGGAACCTGCGTACAAGACGGAATTGCAGGAAGAACGGCGGCGGCGGGAACAGCTCGAGAAGAGAATGAACGAGCTGGTGGAAGAAAACAAGCGCAGCCGCGCGGCGGCGGAAGAGGCGCAAAGGAATTCTACGATCCGGTCGGAGCTGCAGAAGCTGGGCGTGGTTAAAGTGGACCTGGCTTACAAGGCGGTTCAGGACGGAATCGTGAGAACGGACGACGGGCGTCTGGTGGCTCGGGGCGAAGCCGGTGAAATTCCGGTCTCCGAGTATCTGGCGGGCTTCGTTCAGGAGAATCCGGAGTTCCTTCCGGCCAGAATCGCGGGAGGAACGGGGATGACGGGCACGCAGAAAGCGGCTCCGCAGTCGAACAGCGGAGCCGTGGATCTGGACAAGATCGGTCCGTCGATGAGCAAGGAAGAACTGGAGCGGGTGCGGCAGGAAATCCTGCGTGTCGCGTCGCAGACGCTGCGGGGAGCTTAGAGGCTCAGGGCCGAACCGCGGCAGCGCCGCGAATTCGGGGTGAAAGGCAAAGAGAGTCAGGGGACCGGAAACGGTCCCCTTTTTCTTTGCGGTGGTGAAGAAACAAAGGAGAAAAATGCCAGCAATTACATCAGCAAACGTGGCGAACGCAATCGTGAAACTGGTTGCCGCCGATGCGCTGCCAGCGCTCGTGGGGAATCTCGTGATGGGAAACCTCGTGAATCGCGATTACGAGCCGACTCTGGCGCAAGCGGGCGACACGGTGAACATTCCGATCGCGCCTCAGCTTGTGGCCAACAATATCGCGGAGGGCGGCGCGGTGCAGCCGCAGAATCCGAGTCTCGGAAACGCGCAGATCGTGCTGAACACGCATGCGGAAGCGACATTCCAGATTCCGGACGTGACCAAGGTCCTCGCGGTACCGGATCTGTTGAAGGTCTACATGCAGCCGGCGGTTGTCGCGATCGCCGAGAAGATCGAAAGCGATCTTCTCAACCTGTATGCGAACTTCACGGCGAACACGCCGGCCGGCACGGCGGGAACGCCGATCACGGAAGCGATCCTCGATCAGGCGGAGACTTCGTTGTTCCAGTCGAAAGTGCCTTCGAGCGAGCCGAAGTTCCTGGTGGTGGACAGCAACACGTATTCGGCGATGCGCCAGATTCCGCGGTTCAGCGAATTCCACACCTGCGGAGACGCCGGCCTGCGCGCGCTGGTGGACGGAACGATCGGGAAGATCAAGGACTTCTTCGTGTTCCGCTCGCAGTATGTGCAGAAGACGGGCAGTTCACCGGTCACCACTCACAACCTGGCGTTCTGCAAGGACGCGCTGGGTCTGGTGATTCGCCGACTGCCGCAACCTCTGCCGGGTACCGGCGCCATCGCCGAATACGCCGAACTGGGTAACTTCGGCATGCGCGTGACCATGAGCTACCAGCCGAACACGCTTTCGCAGCAGTTCACAGTGGATGTGCTCTACGGCTGCGCCGCGCTGCGGAATAACTTCGCGGTTCAGGTGAACAGCTAGTAACCCGCCGGGACAGGCCGTTTCCGGCCTGTCCCGCCCAAACCACAGAGGGGAATTTATGGATCTGCGAACTTACTACAGAAAGATTCGGGAGGCAGAGGCGCTGCTCGACGGCGAATATATCGTCGTCGTAAGCCTTGCTACTTCCGAAGGCGGAAAAGAAGGGGTACTGACAGAAGCGCCTCGCTCGATTGCAGCGAAGCTGATTGCGGAAGGGCGCGCGCGCGTCGCTTCGGAGGAAGAAACAGCCGAGTTTCGCGAGTCCATTCGCGCGGCCCGACGCCGGTTCGAGGAAGAAGAAGCCGCACGGCGCGTTCAGGTGATGGTGATTCCTCCACAGGACCTTCGCAAGCAGAAAGAGCGGAGCTGAAACATGGCGCTGTTTGTGGACGGGCCGGCTCCGACGATCGACGACCTGACCGACCAGGATTCGGGGCTGCTGGATGTAGCGCAGACCTGCGGCATCAACCTGACGACGAAACTTCGTCTGGCGCACGATGAGATCGAGACGGAGCTGCAACTCTGGCTGAACCGGCCGCGGCCCGCAGTGGAGGTATTCTGGGGCCCTGTTCTACGGGTAGAGCAGATTGTCGTCACGCCTCCGCTGAAGCAGTGGGAGACACTGCAGACGCTGGCGCTGGTCTACCGGGACGCATACTTCAGCCAGTTCGCCGATCGATATCAGGCGAAGTGGGATGAGTATGCGAGCCTCACGCGCGACGCCTACGGCAAGTTCCTCGCCAGCGGGTTGGGGCTGGTGAGCGATCCCGTGGCGCAAGCACTGCCGCCGCTGCTCGGAAGCGTCACGGGCCCGCAGAAAGGCGGGGCGTTCTACGCGAGCGTCGCGTGGGTCAACGCGGCGGGACAGGAAGGCGCTGCGTCGGCGGCATCATCGATCACCCTTGTGGACGGCAACCTGATGACGGTTTCCGCCGCCGGCGCGCCGCCGAATGCCGCTGGGTTCAACGTCTATGCGGGCTCGTCTCTCAGCGCCATGCCGCTGCAGAACAACGTGACTCTGCCGGTCGCGGCGAGTTATACCTACGTTCCGGGATTCATCACGCAGGGGCGGCAGCCGGGCAACGGGCAACGGCCGGATTTCGTGCGTCCGATGGCGCGAACGATATTGCGGGGATAAGAGGATGGCGGGAATCAGCGGATCACTTACCAGTACGGTGGCATCGAAGCTGCGATCGACGGTGGATGGCGTCAACGCGCGGATTGGCGCGATCGAACAGGCCGACCCATCACTTACCGCGGCGGGCATTCGATCCATCGCGTGCATGAACGCGAGCGTGGAGATCAGCGAAAAGACGGGACATGCGCAGTACCCGGCTCTCCTTGTCTATTGCGACAAGATGTCGAACTCGCTGCGCGAGAAGTTCCGTCAGTTCTCGGGGAAAGCGCGACTGATCGTGGAAGTGAGGCATTCCGAGGACCGGCTGGAACATCTCGAGGCAAACACGCAGATGTATGTGGATGCAGTATGCGCTCTCCTGGCGGATTCACGCGGCGACTGGGGAAATGGCGCGTTCTACTCGGGTGGTTACGAAGTGAGTTACGAGCCAGTTATCCGGGGCGGAAAAAACTTCCTGCAGCGGGCAAAGGTTGGTTTCGACGTGGAGGTGAGTAAATAACATGGCATATGTTTCATCGAGCGCGAACCGGTGGTACTGCGCGAAAGAGAGCGGATACGGCGCGCTTCCGTCAATCAGCGCGGCGAACAGGATTCCCGCCGTTCAACTGACGGCGCAACAACAGCGGGTGAAGAGCCAGCGCAAGGACAAGACAGGGAGCCGCACCTGGGCGGGCATGCCGCAGGGCATGCGGAAGCAGACGACATTCGGGCTGACCTCTTATATGCGTGACTGGCCGGACCAGACGGCGCTGCCGCCCCATGGACCACTGTTCGAAGCCGCGCTCGGCGGAGCAGGGACGATCTGGGCCGGGGGAACACCGAACACGGGCACGGGCGATTCAAATATCCAGTTCGTGGCCCCGCACGGACTCGAGCCGGGTCAGGCGGTGGTCTCCGGGGGCGAGATCCGTTTTGTCGCCGCCATCGCGGACGCGAACACCGTTATCCTGAACGCTCCGTTTACGACGGCGCCTGTACCCGGCGTCGCGCTGGGGGCAACGGCAACTTACGGGCTCGGGGCGTCGTTACCGAGCGTGAGCCTGTTCGATTACTGGGACCCGGCGAGCGCGGTTCAGCGGGTGCTGGCGGGCGCTGCCGTCGACCGCCTGTCCGTCAAACTGAATGGCGACTTCCATCAGTTCGACTTCAAAGGCATGGCGCAGGACGTGCTGGACAGCGCGTCGTTTGCCGCCGGCCAGGGCGGGGCGACCACATTTCCGGCCGAACCGGGGGTGGAGGGAAGTAGTTATTCGCCGGTCCCGGGAAATCTGGGCCAGGTCTGGCTGGGGGTGATTCCGAATCAGTTTCTGACGGTGTCATCGGCGTCCGTCGAGATTCGGAACAATCTGGACATGCGCAACAGGGAGTTTGGTTCCCTGCTGCCGCAGGGGATCGCGCCCGGCACGAGAGAGGTATCGATCAGTCTCGAGCTGTTCAGTCAGGACGATATCCCCACTGCGTCGCTCTATCAGGCTGCCCGCCAGCAGGCGCCGATGGGAGTGATGTTTCAGTTAGGGCAAGCCGGCGGCCAGTTACTGGGAATTT
>DASZUZ010000566.1:0-8005 GCA_035547415.1 Bryobacteraceae bacterium
AACGGCGAGCTTCAGCGCGCGCGCGTTCGAGGTCCGGCTCTCAGGACGTTCAAACGGATCCAGAAAGATGCCGACCGACGCCAGCTCAGGCAGATCGCTCAGCATGCGATTGGTGAGCACGCGAATGTCGCGGCGCACGCGCGCCAGAAGCGAGGCCAGAACCGCCCCGTCCAGGAGACCGAAAGGGTGATTGGAGACGGCAATGACCGGGCCTGACGCCGGTATCTTTCGGAGGTCGTCCGATGTTACTTTCAGGTCGATCCGCAATACCTTCAGCAATTCATCGCATAATTCGCTTCCCGAGCGGGCGCTTCGGTAAAGCGTTTCGAGGCTATCGATTTTCAACAGTCGATTCGCCGCCGCCGCAAGCGGGCCGGGCAGTCGATTCGAGAGCAATGACTCAAACAGCACAAGCCCAAATTACTGTCCGATCCGCGTCAGATCGATGAACGCGACATTACCTTTTCATTGCGATCCTCGGCACATTTGATCTCAAAACGTGTACAGCAGGTGTTTCTTCGAGAACAATGAGAAATCTGTATCCTTCGGCGCCGCTGATATCAAAACTTCCATAGAGAACAACCCGGCTCTATGGATTGCCGTATCAGTGCGTTCAAAGCGACGGCTAATTGCTTCATAAGACGGTCATTTGGAGTGGTTACCGGCATGCCATCGGGACGAACAGAACTTCTCTATCGAAAACGCGATTGCGGGGGTAAAAATGAAACGCTTTGTTCTTTATAAATTCCTGTCGCCGTTGTTCATGCTGGCCTTGCTGCTTCCCGTCTGTTACGCCCAAACCGAAACCGGACAGATCACGGGAACCATCACAGATCCGACAGGCGCGGGCATTCCCTCCGCCACCATTAAGGTGACGTCGACATCAACAGGCGCAATCCGCAACGTGACGGCTTCTGGCGATGGCGTTTACAACGTTCCGAACCTTCTACCCGGCGAATACACGGTAGCGGCATCCGCGCCCGGCTTTACTCCCGCGGAACGACGCGTCGTGCTTACGGTCGGCGCCCGTATCGGGCAGGATATTCAGCTCCAGGTCGGAACCTCGACCACCACGGTGCAGGTCACGGAAACCACGCCGCAGGTGAACACCGAGACGCAGACGTTGAGCCAGGTGATCAGTCAGAACGAAATTCGCGAGTTGCCGAATCTGACGCGAAATCCTTATCAATTCGTCGAACTGGCAGGCAACATTTCGGACGCCGGCCTTGGCACTCGCGGAGCCGGGTTCTCTATTAACGGCCAGCGTGAGGCATCCACGAACATCCTGCTCGACGGGGGCAGCAACAATGACGAGTTCTCCGGCGCCATCGGGCAGCAGATTCCACTCGATGCCGTTCAGGAATTCTCGGTCCTGACAAGTAACTTCACGGCCGAATACGGAAGGGCTTCCGGCGGCATCGTCAACGTCGTGAGCAAGAGCGGGAGCAATGAGTTCCACGGCACCGCGTATGAGTTCAACCGGGTGTCGCGGTTTTCATCCAACAGCTTCGTGAATAACGCGAATGGAGTTCCCGAATCCGTATTCGTGCGGAACCAGTTCGGTTATTCATTCGGCGGGCCGATCATAAAGAACAAGCTGTTCTTCTTCAGCAGTACGGAATGGACGCGGATCCGCAGCAATGCAACGTCGTTCGCGTGGGTTCCGACCTCGCAACTGATCGGACTCACGCCGGCGAACGTACAGGATTTCTTTTCGACTCTGGGCCAGATGCGGCCGAGCGCAAGCGTCATCGGCTCCGTCAGCCTGAACGATCTGACTGCGATCTACGGGAAGAATCCCTGCGCGGGCCTCGCATGCGCCACGCTTCCAGCCGGGATTCCGCTGTTCAACCACGTTACGTACAACGTTCCCACGGACGCCGGCGGCGGATTCCCGCAGAACACATGGGATACGTTCAACCGGATCGATTACAATCTCTCCGACAGGACGCAGATCTACGGACGGTACGCGCTCTACAGCGAAGACGATCAGACGGGCGTGTTGTCGAACAGTCCCTATAACAATTACGATCTTGGCGAGACGTATTTCAATCACAATCTTCTGCTTTCAGTCATCCATACGTTTACTCCCCTGTGGACTTCGCAAAGTAAGGTCGTTTTCAACCGCCTGACGAATCTTCAGCAGGGACTGACGAGCCGAGGGCTCGTGCCGACGATGTATCCGAACATCACCGGGGCCGTGGCGATCGGCACGGATCTCGTCGCTTTCCCCGGCTACAACCCATTCACTCCGGGGAACGGGGGCGCATTCGGCGGTCCGCAGAATATCCTGCAGTTTTATCAGGACATGAGCTGGACCAAAGGCAACCACTCGATCCGGTTTGGCGGCACTTACGATTACATTCAGGACAATCGCACCTATGCGGCGTACCAGACCGCGGTAGACGGACTTGCGCACACGTCCGGATTAGGACCCGCCCTCAGCAATCTCCTCGCCGGGCAGTTTGCGGATATCAAGGTCGCGGTCGATCCACAGGGCAAGTTCCCCTGCGGAGCGTCAGGGCCGAATCCCGCCTGTTCTGTCACGCTGCCTGTCGGATCGCCGAATTTCAGCCGCAGCAACCGATTCAAAGAAGGCGCTCTTTATATACAGGATTCATGGAAGCTTCGGCCGCGCCTGACTGTAAACCTTGGTCTCCGCTGGGAACACTTCGGCGTACAGCACAACAAGAATGCGAATCTGGACGCGAACTGGTACGCGCCCGGAGTTGGCTTCCCGGACGACAATCTGGGCCAGTATCTCCGCCAGGGCTCGATTCAGCTCGCGTCGAAGAGTTCGGTCGGCCAGTTGTGGAATCCGGACTGGAAGGACTTCGCGCCCCGAATCGGATTCGCATGGGATGTGTTTGGCGACGGCAAAACCAGCCTGCGCGGCGGTTATGGGATTGGTTACGAGCGCAACTTCGGCAACGTGACGTTCAATGTGATCCAGAATCCTCCGAACTACGCGGTGCTCGACGTTCCCGGTCCGGTCACGACCAGCAACTTCGGGCCTCTGGGAGGCAGCAACGGGACGTTACCGTTGCCCAGAGTGGGGGCGCGCATTGTCGATCCGGACATCAAAACGGCGTATGCGCATTTCTGGAACGCCTCGGTTCAGCGAGAGGTTGTTCGAGGCGTCGTTTACAGCCTGGAGTACAGCGGGTCGAAGGGCGTCAATCTCTACAGCATCGCGTACCCGAACCAGATCGGTTTCGGCAATTTCGCGCTCGGCGATCCGTGTACCGGCAATGGCGATTGCACGTCGCAGCCGAACCCCAATTTTGGCGAGTCCGTGGGCTACCGCGGGAACCAGGGCTTTTCGATTTATCATGCCCTCAACAATCGGGTAACAGTGAACAATTTCCTGAATTCCGGGGTGCAACTGACCGTGAACTACACGTGGTCACACGCGATCGACAACCTGAGTTCGACATTCTTCGAGGCGGGCGGACAGGGCATCGCCAGTCAGTTCGGTGGCCAGAATCTGACCATCAACAACGGTAACTTCATTTACGGCCTGCTCGATCCCTATCATCCGAAGCTGGACCGCGGCGACGCCGAATTCGATATCCGGCATCGGGTGACGTTCGCGGGCAACTGGAAGGTTCCGACGGGCAATCGCCCCGGCTGGAAGGGCGCCCTGCTCGGCGGCTGGAGCCTGAATCCGATTTTCACGGCACGCACGGGCCAGCCGTTCAGCGTGTTCGATACGAGCTCGCAGACTCTGGATCTGAACACGCCGCGCGCGACGTTCATCGGAAAGGTTCCAAACCAGATGAACTCCTTCGTGGCCACTCCGACGCCGGACACGTTTAATCTTCTGACGTTTCTTCCTTCTCAGATCGCGAGCGAACCCAATCTCCTGACGCCAGGATCGTCCTGGCCGCGGTACATGTCCGGACGCGATGCGTTCCGCGCGCCGGGATGGTGGAACGTGGATCTGGGCATCTACAAGGACACGAAGCTGACAGAGCGGTTCACACTGCAGCTTCGCGCGGAATCGTTCAACATCTTCAATCACGCGAATCTGTACATCAACGGGACCACCGCGGATGTCGGCAGCAGTAATGCCGTGAGCGGATGCTTCGGCTGCACGGGGGCGACCTACGATCGCCGGCATCTGCAGCTCGCGGCGAAGGTGATCTTTTAGAGCCCCGGCGGAAGGGTTCGGCGAAAATAGCAGCAGATGCGCCCTTCGGTGATCCTTCTGCTCGCCGGCACTTCCGCCGTCCTCGCGCAGGGCCCGGCTGACCAGGATGTTTTGCTGCTGCGCGGGGCAACGGTGCACACGATCTCCGGGCCGGTGATCGAGAATGGATCGATTCTGATCCGCGGCGGCCGGATTGTCGGCGTCGGCAGAAATCTGACTGCTCCGGATCACGCGAAAGTCATCGATCTGGAGGGGCAACAGGTCTACCCCGGGATGATCGACTCCGCCTCCATAGCGAATCCAGCAAGCGAACACAGCGTGGCGGCCCGCGCCAACGGTGTCACCAGCGCGATGCTGATGCGCCCCGACGATTTAATGGGCGGCCCGGTTTCGGTCACTCACCTGAACGGAGCGGGCGCGGATGCGACGAGAGTAGCGTTGGCGCTTCGTTTTCCGGCCATCGTGACGAAGCCGGTCCGTCCGCATGAGTCCGTGGAGGACGACGAGGAACCCGCCACGGCGGCCGAGGAAAAACGAATTCCGTATTCCGCTGCAAAAAAGGATTACGAAGCGAAGATGCGGGCGCTCAACCAGTTTTTCGAGGCCGCGCGGCGCTATCGAACCTCGAAGCTGGCCAGGAGACCTGGGTTTGCCCCGGATTCCCGATACGAGCCGATGATCCCTGTCCTCGAAGGCGCCGAACCGCTGCTGGTTACGGCCGTTCGTGAACGCGAAATTCGTGAGGCCATCGCTTTCGCCGAAAGGCAGAAAATCCGGATTATTCTTGCCGACCCCTACGAGGCTTACAAAGTTCTGCCATTGATCAAAGCGCGCGACATCCCTGTTGTTCTCGGGCCCACGTACACGCTTCCGCCCGATCAGGATGACGACTACGACCGTTCCTACACGACACCCGCGCAGCTTTATGCGGCGGGAATTCGCTTCTGCATCGCGACATTCAGTTCCCTGTCTTCACGAAATCTGCCCTATCAGGCGGCAGCCGCGGTTCCTTTCGGACTTCCCCACGATCAGGCTTACAGGGCGGTGTCGCTCAACGCGGCGGAGATCTTCGGATTGGGCAAGCGGATGGGTTCGATCGACGAAGGAAAGATCGCCGACCTGATCGTGACGGATGGAGATCCTCTGGAGACCACCACGCACATCAATCAGGTTTTCATTGAGGGGAAAGCCGCGAGCCTCGAAACGCGCCAGCGGCAGTTATACGAGAAGTATCTGGCTCGTCCGTAAAAGCGATCGGGTCAGGCGGAATCCGGGCGAATCGCCACTTCGCGGTCTTCGCCGGAGGGTTCGGCGTGCAACGCCCGCAGCGTCGCCTCGTCGAGTTCATCCGGAGTTACATCCTGGATGTAGCCCATGTTGACGGCGCGGACGCGCCAGTCCGAGATGATCTGACCACAGCGTTCTCTGGTCAGGCCATAGCGCTCGGCGATCGCTCGCGTCGACCATCCCCGGATGAAATACAAGACGGCGAGCCGCCATTGTACGTCGCGCCGGGGCCGTTTGCCAAAGATGGGAACCTGGGACGGAAAGCAGACGAGATTGCGCCGAATCGCGATCTGCAGCGCCCGGTTTCCAAGAAGCGCGAGATCAGCCGTCTGCATCGCCGGAACTGACAGGATCGCCTGAGGACTCAAGCGGACACGATCAGAACTACAGGAAAGGCGCACGGCGGCGCGAACGAATGCCTGGGTACACGCATAGGAATACTCGTTACGTTAGCTCTCAACTGCGGATTCAGAGACGGAACCAGACGGGGGAACTGCCTGCCGGTTGACGTGACGGCGAGCGCCGGCGACATAGCCGACTCCCCGTATTGTAGCTCCGTTTTGAGCCGATTCCATACGTGAAGGCGTGCGTAAATGCCCGCCGCGATGAGGTTTATTTTTGAATTTCCGATGAACGGGCAATTGAAGATCCGCTGAAAAAACGCGTGCTGCGAGAATACGATAACGCGACCGACCCGCAAAAAGATGAGGATTTCATGATTAAGCTATTCGCCACGCTCAGCGTGATCGCCGCGTCGCTCGCAGCCCAGGTGAAACCCATTCCCGTGAAGGTCGTTGTTGTGGCGATGTTCGAAAGGGGCGAAGATACGGGCGACATGCCTGGCGAATATCAGCTCTGGGTGCAGCGTGAGCACCTGGACCGAATCATTCCGCTTCCCGCCGGTTATCACCACATCCGAATGAACAGCGATGGCGTACTGGGCATGCTGACCGGGGTTGGAACGGCGAAGGCCGCCGCGTCCGTCATGGCGCTCGGACTGGATCCCCGGTTCGATCTGACGAAAGCATACTGGCTGGTGTCCGGCATCGGCGGCGGTGACCCGGCCGATGTTTCGCTCGGCTCGGCGGTCTGGGCGGAACACGTGATCGACGGCGATCTGTCGTACGAGATCGATGCGCGGCAGATTCCGAAAGACTGGTCAACCGGGTATGTGCCGTTGCGAAAAGGCGCGCCGTTCGAGCAACCCGTGCGCAAGGAACTCGAAGGCGAGACGTATTCGCTCAATCCGAAGCTGGTGGACTGGGCATTCCGGCTGACGAAAGACGTGCCACTCGCGGACTCGGATCAGATGCGCCGGTCGCGCGCGCGTTTCACCGGATTCCCGAATGCGCTCCGCCCGCCTTTCGTCACGAAGGGCGACACGATTTCGGGCAGCACCTTCTGGCACGGCTCGAAAATGGACCAGTGGGCGAACGCGTGGACCCGGTATTACACGAAAAATCGGGGCAATTATATGATCTCGGCGATGGAAGATACCGGCACCATGCAATCCCTGACTCTGCTCGGGAAGGCGGGGCGAGTCGATCCGGAACGTGTTCTGGTTCTGCGGACGGTGAGCAATTTCGACCGGGAGGCGCCGGGGTCCACGCCGGCCGAAAGCCTGAAAGGGCTGGTGACCGGGAGCTATTCGGCGTATCTGCCGGCGCTTGAAGCGGCCGAGATTGTGGGCGACAAGGTCGTCCGATATCTGCTTGGGCATTGGGATGAATGCCGCGATTCCGTGCCGAAGTGACCGCCGGATCATGCGGAAGTCGCCGGGCGGCGCCGCCGACCCGTTAGACTGGTCATAGACCCTCGAGAGCTCCAAAGATGACCAAACCCTACCACGAGATGACCCCCGCGGAAAGGCTGGCAGCCCGGATCGCAAAGAATCGCGAAATCGAGCAGCGAGTCATGGAAAAAAAACCTGCCGAAACAGCGTCCAGCAGCAGCAAGAAGCAACCATCCGGCGAAATCGCCGCGCGCTCCAAGGCAGTGCGCAACGTGCTCGACAGGTTTCAGGAAATCAAACGGACGCAGGGCATCGACGCCGCCTCCGATTACGTGCAGAGCCGGATCAAGTCCGTTAACGAGTGACCAGCCGCCGCACGCTTCTGAAAACCGGACTCGCGGCTGTCGCGCCTGTGGCTTTCGGTCGCGATGGTAACGTTCACGCATACGTGGGCAGCTACACCACGGCGCAGAGACAGGCGCGCGGCGACGGCATTCATGCGTATCGGATCGATGGCAGGTCCGGCGCCTGGGCGCACTTCCAGCACATCGGAAATCTGGTGAACCCATCCCTGCTGATCTCGAGCCCGGACCAGCGGGTTCTTTATTCGGCGCACGGAGACGAGCGTTATGCCACCGCATTTTCAATCGACCGTGAGACCGGTGAACTGACGCCTTTAGGACAGGCCGATACCGGTGGAACGAATGGCGTGCACCTCGCGCTCAGCCGCAGCGGGAAATTCATGATGCTGGCGAATTACGGATCCGGGACGGTGGCGGTTTTACCGGTGCGCGACAACGGCGCGCTTTCGGACCACTCGCAACTTGTGGACC
>DASZUZ010000567.1:0-1991 GCA_035547415.1 Bryobacteraceae bacterium
CATCGCGGGTGCTGATGGAGGCCGCATCGATGGTAGCCTCGACGCGGGACTGGAGCAGGTCGGTTTCGTCCAGTGTCAGAGTCCCGGCGACGCCGGTGAATTGTCCCTTCACGTTGGAAATCATCATGTGCCTGACTTTGAACTCGGCGCCGGAGTGAACCGGATCGATGTTCCAGGTTGTGGTTGCGGTTTGCGGTGTGGTTGCTGCGCTCATGTTTCTTTCCTTTCGGGTATTTGATTCGTGATGCCGATATTCGTTGCAACAAATATTTTCGCCGAAAATTACTCCGGCGGGTTCCGGGACGCCACCAGCAGACTCGTCAGCGTCCGAAGATTCTCCCGGCCAAGATGCCCCAATTGCCTCCGATGCGCTTCCTGTACGGGCTGATCGAGCCTCGCCAGGAGGTCGAGTCCCTCTTGCGCAATTCGCGTCAGCACCATCCGCCGGTCTTTCGTCTCGCGGCAGCGCGAGATCAGACCGCGCTTTTCGAGCCGGTCCAGCAGACGGGTGATGTCGGGATCCCGCGTAATCATGCGATTGGCGATTTCACCGCACGTCAGACCGTCCGGGGTTCCACGCAGGATGCGAAGCACATTGTACTGGTTGGGCGAAATGTCTTCGGGCTTCAACACCTGCGACACCCGGCGAGAGAGCATGTCGGTCGTGCGCAGCAGTTCGAGAAAAGCTGCCTCCTCGGGACAAGTCATGCGCCGCCGTCTGCTTTCCGATGGAGGCATGTCGTTCATCTGACTCCATCATACTCGTTACCACGACTATCGTCAAGTCGGACGATTTTGCTCCGCCCACGGCGGAATCTCCGGGCTCTGGCGCGACTATTGGCGGCTCGATTGCCCGGCCGATGGACATGGCTGAATCCTTCGATCAACTGAAACAGAAATACGAAAGCGCAATCTCGCTCGCGAAGAGCACCGGCCACCTGCAGAACGTGAACATGCAGGGCGACAAGCTCTTCATTCGCGGCGAGGTCGCGAATCAGGAACTCAAAAACAACATTTGGAACGAGATCAAGAAGGCCGACCCGCAGTATTCCGATCTCACGGCGGATATTACGATCAATCCGTCCCTGCAGCAACCCGCCGCCGCATCCGCTGCGGCATCGGGAGCGCCATCTGCCGGAACTTCTCAGCAGCGCACGTACACAGTGAAGGCAGGCGACACGTTGTCCGCCATCGCACAGCAGTTTTACGGGAAGGCGAACGAATACCAGAAGATCTTCGAAGCAAATAAAGATAAGCTGCGCGATCCGGACCACATACGCGCCGGGCAGGAACTGGTAATCCCGGCATAGAATTTCGCCACCGTCTGACGCGCCGGGCAGGGCGTCTAAACGTCCTGGACCCGGCCCTTCCATGTGCCTCCCCGCCCGCTCCAGTAATGGATCGCCGATTCGAGGGTGGCCGCGAGGTAGAAAAGCGCGATGCCCGGCAGGCACACCGCGGTCCACAATGGCGCGCGGTATTCCCGAAGCACGGGCGTGAACACGATCGCGCTCGTCATCCATGCCACGGTCCCGAGAGCGGCCGCCCACTGATCCCCTGAAAACACGAGCGCGACCGGCGCAATGTAGGTCAGGATCATTCCGGCGACCGTGCCTGCGAGCAGCGTCGCGGAGTGGTTCAGTTGAGCGAACGCCGAACGGGAAATCATGGCGCGGATGTCCGACGCGCGCCCGTATTCGCGAATACTCCGAATCTCCAGGTTCGAAATTCCCAGCCAGACGCGGCCGCCCGCGCGCCGGACCTGCCGCGCCAGCGCGCAATCGTCAATGAGCGCCGTCCGGATACTCGCGATACCTCCGATCCGCTCCAGCATTTCCCGCCGGATCAGCATGCAACCGCCGGCAGCGGCAGCCGTGCCCGCCCCGGAGTTCACCCACGCGGGCGGATACAGCATAAAAAAGAAGAAGACGAACGCGGGGACCAGCATCTTCTCGGCCCGCGACTCGCAGCGCAGCCGGACCATGACGCTG
>DASZUZ010000568.1:0-3055 GCA_035547415.1 Bryobacteraceae bacterium
GAGCCGCGGCAACAGCGGTTTCAGCCACGCGTACTCCGGCAGTCTGCTGATTTCCTGGAGGTATTTCCGGGTCGTCGCGTTCAAACCGACGGGCTGATCGGCGTCACTGAGTTTCACGATGGCGCGCGCCAGATGCACGACAGGGTTATCCTCGCGGGGCAGCGATCCATGTCCCGCCGTGCCATGCGCGACGAGCCGGAAACGGGTGGGAATCTTCTCCGCCGTCTGGATCTGCACGAGCGGAATGCCGGACGGAGTGATCAACGTATACGAATATTCGTTGAGGGCGAATTCGGCGTCGATCTTCGGCCATGCATGGTCCACCACCCAGGTGGCGCCGAGCGAGCCCGCTTCTTCATCGGCTTCTGAGAACAGGATCACATCGCGGTCGAGGGCCACGTTGCGCCTTTTCAGATCGACCAGCACTGCGAGTTCTGCCGCCAGGAGGCTCTTATCGTCCTCCGCGCCCCGTCCGTAGATGTAGCCGCCCTTCCCGATCGCGGCGAATGGATCGACCGACCATTGCGAACGATCTACCGGCACGACATCGCTGTGCGCGATGAGGAGTAAAGGCCTTTGTTTGCCCGATCCGCGTAACCTGCCCACGAAATTCAGCCGCTGAGGATCGGGGCCGAGCAACTCGGCGGGGATGCCCTCGCGGTCAGCGACCTGCTTCAGGTACTTCGCGACTCTGGACTCGTTTCCGGGCGGGTTCGAGGTGTCGAGCCGGATCAGATCGCGCAGGTAGCCGGGGGCAAGATCGCCAGAGGTTTGCGCCGGGGCCATCGAGGTGAAAACAAGAGCAGCGGCAACAATCGCTTTCATTGTCTAGTCAGCATACGATGTCCGAAGCGTGCTACGAGCGGCCAGGAATGAGTCCGCTCGCCCAAGTGATCATTGCGGCCGTCAGCGCCGGATTGCCTGCTCTGACAGTCCTTATCAGTCTTCTGATCCATAATCAGCGTCTCAATGATTTCAAAAGACGGGTGGATCAGCGTTTTAATGAGCAGCGCGATCTCCTTCGAAGTGAACTCATCCGCGCCGGGCAGGTGCTGGATGCGCGGTTCAGACATCTCGAAGAGCACCTGTAGCGGTTCCCAATTTTGCGAGCGCCCACTCGGCATGCTCCCGAACCAGGGCATCCGCGTGACGGGCCAATCGTTCCAGCGCGGGACGAAACTTCTCCAGACCCGCGTTGCCCATGGCGACGGCGACGTTTCGGAGGTACCCGGCGTATTTGGCCCGTGTGACCGGAGTGCCTCGGAACAGGTTTCGAAAGTCCTGCTCGCTCAGACCGGCCATCCGGTCCAGAGAAGGTGAAACGAAACCATCCGCCATGCGATCGGGACTGATTGCGGCGCGGCGATTCCACGGGCAGACATCCTGACAAATGTCGCATCCGAACACGTTATTGCCTACCCGTGCCCGTTCCGGCTCCGGGATGGCCGAGCGCAACTCAATCGTGAAATAAGAGATGCACAGACGCGCATCCAGTTCGTAACCGGCGCGGGCGGATGGCACGATTGCCTGTGTCGGACAGGCATCGATACACCGGGTACACGTGCCACAGCGGTCTGGGGGCGGCGAGTCCGGCTCGAGTTCGAGCGTCGTCAGCAACTCCCCGAGAAAAAACCAGGATCCCATGGCCTGGTTGATCAGGCACGTGTTCCTGCCGATCCAGCCGAGTCCCGCCGCGCGGGCCAGCGACCGTTCCAGCAGCGGAGCGGTGTCCACGCAGGCGCGCCATTTGAACTCCTGCAGATTCATCAGCTTACTGGCCAGTTGTTCAAGCTTCGCTCGCACGACGTCGTGGTAATCCTCTCCCCATGCGTAGCGGGCGATCCATGCCCGTTCGGGGTCGGTGAATTCCGTTGAATACGGCTGAGGCCCGTTGTAGAGCATCCCGACGCAGATGACAGACCGGACGTCCGGCAGCAGGCGGGCGGGATCTTCCCGGATATCCGCGCGATGATCCGTCAGATACCGCATCTCGCCGGCCAGGCCCCGCTCCACCCAATCCCGAAAACGGGCGAAATCCGGTACCGGATGGGGTCGGGCGACTCCCGCCAGCTCAAAACCGCAACTCGCCGCTAACTCACGGACAAGGCGACCGGTTATGCGCTGTGGTACAGTGCTCAATTGCGTCCCATTCGATTCCTGTCAGCCCCGTCGGACCCCGTTCCGGCGCAGTTCGATGGAAATACATCGCGCCGGGCTTTCCGGGAGTCCTACCCTGAAGCATAACCAGGCACTGAAAATTTTGAAGGAGAATCTTGTCCGATGCACAAGCCTATTAAATATGTAGAGAAAGCGGTCACCCTCGCGGCTGGGGCGGCGTGGCAGGTGTTCAACACCGTGAATTCCATCCGGCAGAACCCGTCATTCACCCCCAAATGGTCCGACAAACCGCTTCTGAAGTCCTGGGAAAAGCAGAAGCCGCCACTCGGCTGGCCTCGCGCCACGGATTCGCTGTGCCCGAAATGCGTTCCTGAGATTCGCAACAAGATCATCGACGGCGAATTGCCTGTCGAAATCCTGCGCAACCAGAAGGTCGGCGAGATTAAAGCGCAGATCATCGAGCGCGACGGCAAGATCCTGATGGTGAAAGATTGTCCCATCCACGGCCACTTCGAGGACGTGATGGCGATCGATCCCGCCTTCCTGCAGCACGTGGAGCGCGTGTTCCCGGGCCGCGACATCCGCGCCCATAACGATAAGGACCTGCACAACCACGGTTCGAGCACGGTAACGCACGGCCGCGGATCGGTTCTGACGATCGACCTGACGAACCGCTGCAACATGATGTGCGATCCCTGCTTCATGGACGCCAATCAGGTCGGCTTCGTCCACGAGCTCACCTGGGAAGAAATCCAGACGATGCTGGATAACGCGATCTCGATTACACCGCGCCGTCAGATGTCGGTGCAGTTCTCGGGTGGCGAGCCGACGCTTTCGCCGTACTTCCTCGATGCTGTGAGCTACGCCCGGAAAGTGGGCTACAACAGCGTCCAGGCGGCGACCAACGGCATTGAATTCGCGAAGAGTCCTGAGTTCT
>DASZUZ010000569.1:0-7079 GCA_035547415.1 Bryobacteraceae bacterium
AGGTAGCGGGTCCGCATCCCGCTGCTCTGGCTGTACAGCATGGAACATCCGAACACTGCGCCAAGAACCATTGCAGCCGCCGATCCTCGAAAGCGCATGGCCTCACCTCCTGTTTTGCCCGGCCAGTATACCGCCGCGCGGTCGCGAAACGATGTAGTATGCTGTCCCCGGACATTGAGGATCCTGTGCCGGATTACCTGCTGCTCTTTGCGTTGGGGTTCGCTGGACTGGCAGTCCCGCTCTTCGATCTGCGCATGCCCGAGGGCTTGAATTTCCGGCACGAAAACTCTCCCACCCCGGAAAAGTTCCTGATCGAAGCCATGGGAGGAGGCGTGGCCCTGCTCGATTACAACAACGACGATCTCCTCGATGTCTTCTTCGTCAACAGCGGCCACATCGCAGGATCCGGCGCGTCTTTCGATCGAAATAACCCGCGCTATTGGAATCGCCTCTACCGCCAGAACAAGAACGGCGCCTTTACGGATGTCACGCAGGCCGCCGGTTTAGCCAATGCCGGGGAAGGGAATTACGGCATGGGCGTGGCGGTCGCGGATTACGACAATGACGGCTATCCGGATCTCTATGTGACGAGTTATGGCCGCAACATTCTCTACCGTAACAACGGGAACGGCACGTTCACGGATGTGACGGCAAAGGCCGGAGTTGCGGCGGGCGGATGGTCTGTCTCCGCCGGATTCTTCGACTACGACAACGACGGCAAACTCGATCTCTTCGTCACCCGCTACATGGACTGGAACCCGCGGAGCAACAAGCCGTGCGGCGTATCGCCGCGCGTTTACTGCTCTCCTTCGGAGTTTCCCGCCATCGCGAATATCCTTTACAGGAATCGCGGAGACGGAACCTTCGAAGATGTCAGTCATCGCTCCGGAATCGATGCAAAAAAAGGAAAGGCGCTCGGCGTCGCTTTCGCGGACTATGACGATGACGGATTCTCCGATGTGTTTGTCGCCAACGATGGTATGGAGCAGTTCCTGTTTCACAATAACGGGAACGGGACGTTTACCGAAAAAGCACTGGAGGCTGGCGTTGCCCTGACGGATGATGGCTCACGTGTCTCGGGAATGGGCGTGGACTTTCGCGACTACGACAACGACGGCCGGCCGGACATCGTGATCACGGACCTGGCTAAGCAGAATTACGCGCTGTATCGCAATGATGGTGGCGGGTCGTTCAGCTACCGCTCCCTGCAAAGCGGGCTCACTCTTCTGTCGGGGGCAAGTTCGGGTTGGGGAATGCGCCTCGAGGACTTCGACAACGATGGCTGGAAAGACCTGTTCGTCGCCCAGGGCCATGTCATGGATAATGTCGACCGGATTGATCCGTCCCTGCATTCACTGGAGCCGCCGATGCTCGCAATGAATCGCGATGGGCGCTTTGAACGAGCGGACTGCGGAACTCTGTCGCCTGTGCCCGGCCGCGGAGCGGCGTTCGGAGATCTCGACAATGACGGGTGGCTCGACGTGGTCATGACGACGCTCGGTGGCCGTCCGATGGTCTTCCACAATCTCTTCCGGAACAACGCCGCAGGCCGGCATTGGCTCACTCTTTCATTGCGCGGCGGCCGCAGTAATCGCGATGGCTTCGGCGCCCGAATCCGCGTCAATGGCCAGACGCAGTACGCCACATCGGCGGGTAGCTATCTTTCCGCGAGCGACAAGCGCGTCCATTTCGGACTCGGCGCCGCGACGACTGCGACCGTTGAGATTCAGTGGCCCTCGGGCAGGCGGCAAACAATCGCCAATGTCCGCGCCGATCGGTTCCTGACCGTGACGGAACCGGAGTAGCGCCAAATGCTGACCTTCCTGTTCCTGGCAGTCCTGATGTGGCAGACGATTCCTCCCGACGCGGCGCCGCATATCCGGGCTGGCGTTGCTGCGCAGCAACAGGGTCGCCTTCCCGAAGCGATCGTCGAGTTTCGCCGTGTGACCGAACTTGCGCCGGATTTACCCGCCGGCTTTGTGAGTCTGGGTGACGCTTACATGCGCAACGGTGACTACGAGTCGGCGATCGCGCCTTTGAAGCGGGCGCTTGACCTGAATCCCGGGCTCATCGGCGCGCAACAGATGCTGGGCTACGCGCTGCTCTCTGCCGGATATGCGGGCGAAGCGATCCCCCACCTCGAAAAAGCACAGGCTCTCGACGCGCTCGGCGTGGCGCAGCTCAAAATCGGAAAGCTCCCCGCAGCCATCGCCAACCTGCAGGCGGCGCTCACGAAGCGGCCGGGCGATCCGGATCTCCTGTACTATCTCGGACGCGCCGCCGGTCTGTTATCCCGGCAGATGTTCGATCAGTTGCAGGCCGCGCAGCCGGATTCGGCTCGCGCTCACCAGGTCCTTGCCGAAACCTACGCCGTCCTCAAAAACCTTCCTGGCGCCGAAAAGGAATACCGGGAGGCGATCCGTCTGAAGCCCAACGCGCCGGGTATTCATCTGGATCTCGCGGAAATGTACGCTTCAGCCGCGCAGTGGGAAAAGGCTGGGGCGGAGTTCCTCGCCGAGAGCAAACTGCAGCCGGGCGATGCGGAGGCCGCATACGGACTTGGAAACGCGCTGCTGCAACAGGGGCGCCTCACGAACGCGCGATCGGAACTGGAACGCGCGAACCGCCTCGCTCCGGGAATGCCGGAAACCCTTTACGCGTTGGGGAAAGCGGCATCGCTTGCCGGCGACAAAGCGGCCGCCGAAAAATCATGGCGCGGCGTCATCGAAGTGGAGAAGGAAACGCCACTGGCTGCGCAGGCGCATTTCGGACTTGCCAATCTTTACCGCCAGCAGGGAAACACGTCCAAAGCGGCTTCCGAGATGGCTGAGTTTCAGAGACTGCAGCGGAAGCGGCAGCCCGGTCCGCAGTAGGAGAACATGTCCAGGTCCCGAGCGGCCGCTGCCCGAACCATGCTGCTCTTGCTGCTGCCGGCTGTCCAGTCGCTCCTCTTGGGTCAGTATGTCGGCAGCAAGGTCTGCCGCGGCTGTCACGCGGGCAAGTTCGAGTCGCAGTCGAAAACAGGTCATGCCGGCGCGCTCGCCGTCGCCCCGCCGGGAAGTGCCGGCTACTGGGCCTTCGGAGCCGGTGAAAAGGCGACCACGTGGGTAACGCAACGCGACGAAGACACCATCGCGGAGCATGGGCTGAGTTACTACTCCTCCATCAAAGCGAAGGGATTGACCCCCGGCCACGCCAACGCCGACGATGTGATCTATCGGAACTTCGACCCCGTGGGAACAGCCTTGCGCTGCTTCCGCTGTCACTCCACGGGTCCCGTGAAACTCTCGGCAGGTTATCGGATCGAGCCATCCGAACCTGGTGTCCGGTGCGAAGCCTGCCATGGCCCCGGCGCAAAACATGCCAGTGCGAAAGGCGCACCCGGCAGTATTCTCAACCCGAAACGTCTCAGCGCGACGGCGTTGAACGAACTGTGCGGCGCGTGCCACAGGCAGGCCAGCGAACTTGATGACGAGACGGATTGGGACAACGCGTGGAATGTCCGCCACCAGCCGTCTTATCTGCACCGCGCCGCCTGCTTCCGCAACAGTAACGGCGCGCTCTCCTGCCTCACCTGCCACAACCCGCACGAGCCGTTGCGTAAAGAGACTGCCTACTACGATTCGCGCTGCGCATCCTGCCACCGGAACGTTGTCCACAAGACCGCCCTGGGTTCACGCGCATGCATCGATTGCCACATGCCGCAGGTGGTGACGAGCCCGGCTCTGCGTTTCACGAATCACTGGATCGGCGTCGACGAAAAAGGAAACACGCTCGTACCCGCCCGCCGCGTGGTCCGGACCCTGAAAGCCTCGCCGGCGAGTCCCCTCACCGCCTCGCCGGTGGCGATCGCGTCCGATCCTTCCACACTCACGTCCGTCTACGAGGCCGCGCTGATACAACGCGAAAAAGAACTGGGTCCCACACACGCCAGAGTCGCCCGCGCGGCGTCCGATCTCGGATTGTTTCTGATGCAGATCCACAAACCGGCAGAAGCGGAAAAGCCCCTCCGCAGGGCTGTGGAGATCGATCGCGCAAACGCTGACGCCATGCTGCCCTTCGATCTCGAGAGCCTCGGCTCCGCCCTGGAAGCCGGGGGGAAGCAGGACGAAGCTTTCCCACTCTTTCGCGAAGCTGCGGCGCGAAGCGATGCACGGGTCGCCGCCCGTTCGTTCGCCAGCATGGCCAGGCTTGATCCGGCTCATGCCGACTCGTACCTCCGCAACGCCATCCAGGCGGAAGAATCCGCATCGGGCAAAGAGGATCGCCGCGTCGCAGCCCTGCTGCACGAATTGGCTCTCGCGCTCCGGGAAAGGAATGACGACAGGTCGGCGGAACCGCTCCTCCGCCGCGCCCTCGATATTCAGGAGAAGCTTCCGAAACCGGACTACCATCTCACCGTCGGAATCATGAACACGCTGGGGAATCTTCTGGAAGGCGCCCGCCGCATGGATGAAGCCGAACATCTCGAGCGGGAGGCTCTGCGTATCTCCGAACAGAAATTCGGACCGGAAAGCCAGGACCTGGCGATGACATGCACGAATCTCGCGGACATCCTCTGGAACAGGAAGCAGTTCGGCGCCGCTGCGCAGTTATACAGACGCGCCATGTCCGCCGATACGGCATTGTACGGTCCGGACCGTCCGGAAACCGCCGCGGACATCGCGAACCTGGGTATGCTGCTCAAAGACGCCGGACAGGCGGCGACAGCGAATTCGTTACTTCGGCAGGCGCTGACCATTTACGAAAAGACGCTGGGACCGGATAGCGCCCAGGCGAAATTCGTACGGCAGAATCTGTCGAATCCCGTCCATTAACGCCTGAACTCGCCCTGAAATTTGTCACGCCGAACCTTTGCGCCCGAACTCCGAACGTGATATACCGACTTGGCCCGGGCATCGGTTCTTTGGTTTGGAGGGGTGATGACCAAAAGTATCCGGCAGTATTTGCTCAATCGTATTTCCGTGGGCGTTGCAGTAATCGCGATCGCGATTCCCATGCTCCCGGTTCCATTGTTCAGTCAGGCATTCTACGGTTCCATCGTCGGCACCGTGACGGATCCGTCCAGCGCGGCCCTGCGCGGCGCACGGATAACATTAACCAACGTCGGCACGGATGAGCGAAGGCAGGCGCAGACCGATACCGAAGGGAATTACCAGTTTCTGAACCTGGTTCCCGGCACATATCGCGTTGAAGTCGAACAGACGGGATTCAAACGCTCGACGCGCGACCAGATTCAGGTCACCGTGGCCAGCGCCGTACGCGCGGACATCTCCATGCAATTGGGCGAACTGACGCAGACCGTCGAAGTGCAGGCAACTGCAGCGCTTCTTCAGACCGAGAACGCCAACCTGAGTCAGGTCGTGGAAACGCGAACCGTTCAGGAATTGCCGGTGAACGGCCGCAACCTCCTGAACCTGGTTGCGATCGTTCCCGGCGTTGTTCCGCAAGGTAGTACCGAAGGAAACGCTCTGACAGGCAAGAACGTGTTCGCCGCCGGTAATTACCAGATCGGCGGTGGCGTAGCCAACCAGAGCGCCACTTACTTCGACGGAGTCCCTGCCAACGCCGGCGTCGGGAATCTGACGGTGCTGGTTCCGAGTCCGGATGCGGTCGCGGAATTCCGTGTGCAGACCAACAGCAACAGCGCCGAGTACGGACGTTATGCCGGTGGCGTAGTGAATGTCGCGTCGAAATCGGGCACCAACGAATTTCACGGCAGCCTTTACGAATTCCTCCGAAACCGGGTCTTGAACGCGAATAACTTTTTTGCCAACGCGAACGGCACGCCCAAGCCGGCGTTCACGCAGAACCAGTTTGGCGTGACAGCGGGCGGACCGGTGAAAAAGGACAAGCTCTTCTTCTTCGGCGCCTACGAAGGATACCGTCAGCGGCAGGGCTACACGTATCTCGCGACGGTGCCTCTTCCCGCGATGTATACGGGCGATTTCTCCGGCTACAGAAACGCCTCGGGCGCGGTCATTCCCATCTACGATCCGCTCACGCAGTGCGGACAGTACAGCAATCCGGCCTGCGGGACCAGCACGATTCAGCGCTCGCAGTTTCCCGGCAATGTCATCCCGGCCAGCCGGATCAATCCGGTGGCCGCGAAGATCGTCGCGTTCCCGATCTTCGCGCAGCCGAACCAGCCCGGCCAGCCGTTCACGAACAATGTCAACTACAGCAAGAACGCCAGCACCGGCGGAGACAACGACCAGTACAACGGCCGCTTTGACTGGACTGTCACGCAGAAGATTCGCGCCTTCGGCCGGTACACCCGCTGGAGTTCCGCCAACACGCCGTTCATCCCGTTCAATAACGGAATTTACGGCGGTGACCCGTTCTCCCCGGAGACCTTTGTCACCAACCAGGCAGTCACCGGCGTCACTTACCTGATCAGCCCCACCACCGTTCTCGACATCCGCGCCTCGTACGGCCGCTGGGATTATCTGCGTGTGCAGCCCTTTACCGGCATCAGTCTTTCGAAGACCTTCGGATTTCCCGCGTACATGGACCAGCAGTTGCCGATCATTCACGGCATCGCGAATGAAACGTCCGTCCCGCAATTTACTTTCAACAGCAATTACGGAGCGCTCGCGGGGCAGCCGGGCTACGTCAACTCAAAAATCTTCTCGATCGATGACGATTACGTTCTCACTCCCAGCCTCAGTATCGTGAAAGGACGACATACCCTGAAGTTCGGCGCCGACTGGCGCGACATGCAGAACGATTACTACCAGGCGACGGGCGGCGGGACGTTCACCTTCGACAATCTCTTCACATCGCAGAACGCGCTGAGCGCCGGCGCGACCGGCAACGCGTTTGCATCCCTCCTGCTCGGCTACGGAGCCAGCGGAAACGAGTTATCGTTCGGACTGCCATGGCAGTCCTTGAATTATCAGGGTTACTATGCGCAGGACACGTTCCAGGCGACCACGAAGCTCACGCTGACGCTGGGCGTTCGCTGGGAAATTCCCGGCGTTTATAAAGAGCGTTTCAACCGGACGTCCGTTTTCAATCCGCACGAGATCAATCCGGCTCTCAAGAACATACTCGTCAACGGCCAGCCCGTCATGGGA
>DASZUZ010000570.1:0-2177 GCA_035547415.1 Bryobacteraceae bacterium
CAGATCGAAGGAGCCAGTAAACGTTCCGCTGGTCGCGTTGGGGAATGACGGAAACGGGACGGCTACAGACGCATTCGAACCCGGCAACGCGCAGCAATGAATGTGGGCAGCCGAGGCAGGTCCACCAATAAGACCGCTGAACGTCTCCATTACAGACAGCATGTCGCCGTTCAGTGTGAGTGTCGCAAACCCGGTAGCCGTGGATGCAACTGGCGGCGCTTCATTGGAGCCTTTGAGAATGGCGGTGTAGGTGATGGTTGCGGCTGAAGCGCAGGTCGTTAAAACGAAAAGCGCCGACGCCGCTGAGATGAAAGCGCGGGCAGAGATTTTCACTGAAGTCCTCCCCTCGGAAATCCCGGTTCGGCCACTAACAAGCGTAATCTTTACGTAAGGTAAGTGGGTCTGGACGAATGGTCCCTACGGTTCTACGCGGCACGATGAAGCGGATGACTCCGTGAAAGGAGACACATTGCTATCTGTCGCGAAAGCGTTGCGCCCGTGCCCCCCGGCGCGATTGAGCCTCGATTGACCGGACCGGAGCCGAACACGGCCCCGGATTTCAGAGGCCGGCGAGGCGGTTCAAAACGTAGTCGACGAGGGTCAGCAGGATGGAGCCGAATACCGCGGTCGAGCAACCTCGCACGCGAAAACCCGGGACCAATTCGGAAGCAAGCTTCAGCATCAGCCCGTTAATCAGAAAGTAAACGACTCCCAGCGTCAGAATGATGAACGGGAGAAGGATGATTTTCAGGATCAATCCGGCGGTCGCGCTGACCAGGCCGATCACCAGAGCGGCGATTAACGCGGAGCCGAAGCTGTCTATCTGAATACCGGGAAGAATATGAGCGACGATCAGCAAAGACACGCCGCTCAGAATCCAGTGAATCAACCAGTGGCGCATGGTATCCGATGATACACGTTTACTCCTCGTCCTGGCGGAGTTTCGCGAGTACCCCGAGATCTTCCAGCGTCGTTACATCGCCTTTCACGTCGCCGCCAGCGGCCAGTTCGCGCAGGAGCCGGCGCATGATTTTGCCACTGCGGGTCTTGGGCAGCGCGTCGGTGAAACGAATGTCATCCGGCTTGGCGAGAGACCCGATCTCTTTCGCAACCCATGCGCGCAACTCATTCTTCAAGTCGTCGGAAGGCTCGTTGCCGACCTGCAAGGTGACGAACGCGGCGATTCCCTGCCCTTTAATTTCATCCGGGCGGCCGACTACCGCCGCTTCGGCGACGCGCGGATGCGCAACGAGCGCGGATTCGACTTCCATCGTGCTCAGACGGTGACCCGAGACGTTGATCACGTCATCGACCCGGCCCATGACCCAGATGTAGCCGTCCTCATCCTGCCGCGCGCCGTCGCCCGTGAAATAAGTTCCGGGAATCTGAGACCAGTACTGCTGTTTGAAGCGCTCATCGTCCCCATAGATCGTCCGCAGCATCGCCGGCCACGGCTTCCGGATCACGAGATAGCCGCCCGAACCCGGCGCGACGGGTTCGCCTTCGCGCGTTACTACTTCGACCTTGATGCCCGGCAGGGGCCGCGTGCAGGAGCCCGGCTTGGTCGGCGTGGCGCCGGGAACAGGGCTGATCATGATGGCTCCCGTTTCCGTCTGCCACCAGGTATCGACGATGGGACAACGGTCATGGCCGATCGTGCTGCGATACCACATCCACGCTTCGGGGTTAATCGGTTCACCCACGCTGCCCAGCAGCCGCAGACTCTTCAATGAGTGGCGCGCGGGCCAGCGCTCGCCGAGGCGCATGAACGCGCGGATGGCGGTCGGAGCAGTGTAGAAAACAGTGACCTTGTGGCGATCGATCATGTCCCAGAAGCGATCGGGCTGGGGATGGGTCGGGCCACCTTCATACATGAGAACCGTCGCGCCATTCTGCAGAGGTCCATAGACGACGTAGCTGTGGCCGGTCACCCAGCCGATATCGGCGCTGCACCAGTAAATGTCTTCGTCGCGCAGGTCGAAGACCCATTTCGAAGTGATGTACGTTGAGACTGCGTAACCGCCGGTGGTGTGAAGAATTCCTTTGGGCTTACCCGTGGTCCCGGATGTATACAGAAGGTAGAGAGGATGCTCCGAATCGAGATGTTCGGCGGGACATTCGTCCGATGCGTTCGCCATCCATTCGTGCCACCAGTGGTCGCGGCCGGGTTCCATCTG
>DASZUZ010000571.1:0-6766 GCA_035547415.1 Bryobacteraceae bacterium
ACGAACTGCATCAAAACGTAGCGGCTGACGCGCTGGCCTGCATCGTCCATCGCTTTTGTGGTGGCCTGGAGTTTCTGTTGACCGGTGAGACGGAGCAGGCGGTTCCGCAGATTCTCCCGGTCGATCAGCATGAACAGCGTAAAGACGGCGATCAGCCCGAGAGTTCCGAGAGGCTTCATCAGGCCGCCGGCGTATTCCCGAATCGCCTGAATGAGATTGTGCTGCTCCACGACCTCCACCTGAACGGGTTGCGACTGGCGGGAAGCGGGCGCGCCCCATTTCGGGGTGTTCACCTCTTTCCCCAACTGTTCGATGGTGGAGACGATGTCGTTCAGCCCCTTCGATTCACCCTCCAGCGAGGCGATTTTGCGCTGCAGCGTGGCCGTGTCGTCTTTCATCCCCTCGGCAATCTGAATGAGCTGCGTTGTTACCAGCCAGCCAATGATCGTCACGATCGCGGAAGCCACCACAAAGACCAGCACGACGGCCGGAACCCGGGGAACGCGCCAGCCTTCGAGCCGCTTGACGATCGGGCTGAGAAGGAAGGCGAAGAGAAGCGCGAACGCGAGCGGGATCAGCAGATCGCGCGCGAAATACAGAATGGCAACCGTGATCGCGAAGCCGATCAGGGGAGGAATGGTGGCGGTGCTCGCGTTTGAGCGGGGCATGAAGACAGCCCGATCTTAGCAGTCTCGCGGTCCGCGCGGGAGTCGGGCTCTAATGGTTGTTGTTGACGGGTTCGCCGGGCTTTGCGCTGTGAGAAATGGCCGGAACCTCGGGTTCGGGAACCGCTGCCTGCTGCGTCAGCGATCGCTGCAGAATTTCCAGAGCCGCTTCCGGCGTATCGGCGAAATGGAAGAGATCGAGGTCGGCGCGCGAAATGGTCCCGTATTTCACCAGCGCGTCGAAGTTGATGATCTCGTTCCAGAAGGTGGCGCCGTACAGAATGATCGTCATTTTCTTCGCGAGCTTTCTTGTCTGCGCGAGGGTCAGGAGTTCGAACAGTTCGTCCATGGTGCCGAAGCCGCCGGGGAACACGACCAGAGCTTTCGCCAGGTACGCGAACCAGAACTTCCGCATGAAGAAGTAGTGGAATTCGAAGTTCAGCTCGTGCGTGATGAACGGATTCGGAAACTGCTCGAAAGGAAGGCCGATATTCAGGCCGATTGTCTTGCCTTTTGCGTCCATTGCGCCGCGGTTCGCGGCTTCCATGATGCCGGGACCGCCGCCGGAACACACGACGAAGCGATAGGTGCGTTCACGGAATGTCTTCGCCCACGCCGTCACCATTGCGGCTAAGGTGCGGGCATCCCGATAATACTGCCCGAGGGGGCCGTCTTCCTGAATCCGCGCCGATCCGAAAAACACGATGGTGTCCCGGATGCGCTGTCTCCGGAAATGAGAGAGCGGCTCAAGGTACTCGGAGATCATGCGCAAGGGTCTTGCGTCAGGCCCTTTCAGGAACTCGTCATTTTTGTATGCCAGGGGAGCGCGCAAACCTGGCGCCTTGGGATCACTCATGGTCTTGAACTGATTTCTTCGATCTTCTTCTTCAATTCACGCAAAGTACGGAGAATTTCGGGGAGCTTCGGAAAGGCCGTGATGGCGCGCAGCCATTCGGACGCGTCGAACGCGGGCGAGCCCGAGACTCTCGTGTTCGGAGGGACATCGCCGCCGATCCCGCTCTGCGCGTAGACGATCGCTCCTTCGTGAATCGTCAGGTGTCCGGAGACGCCCACCTGGCCAGCGAGCAGCACGTTCTTTTCGAGTACGGAACTGCCGGCGAGGCCCGTTTGGGCGCAGATGATGTTGTCTTCGCCGACGACGCAGGCGTGACCGATCTGCACCAGGCTATCGACTTTGGCGCCGCGTTTCACGCGCGTTTCTCCCAGGGTGGCGCGGTCGACCGAGGTCAGGCTCTGGATCTCGACATCGTCCTCCACCACCGTGACGCCGGATTGCACGATCTTGTGATGCGTTCCGTCCGATCGTTTCGCAAAACCGAAGCCGTCGCCGCCGATGACCACGCCGTTCTGCACGATGACGCGATTGCCGATCCGGCAGAACTCGCGGACAGCGGCGTGCGAGTGCAGTGTCACGTCGTCGCCGATAACGGCGCCTTCATAGATAACCACGTGCGGATGGAGGATGGCGTTTCGTCCGATGACGACGTTTTCGCCGACAGCAACGAAGGGGCCGATGGATGCGTTCTCACCTACCCGCGCCGTGGCGGCGATCGCCGCGGAGGGGTGGATGCCCGCCGGCGGCCGCGGCGGCTGATAAAAAAATTCGAGGGCGCGGGCGAAATCGTGATAGGGATTGGCGCTCAGCACGGTGGGGATGCCGGCGACGGGCTGGGCCGCGACGACAGCGCTGGCGCGCGTGTGCCTCAGTTTCGGCGCGTATTTCGGGTTGGAGAGAAACGTGAGGTGGCCCTCGCCGGCCTGCTCCATCCCTCGTACGCCCTGGATCTCGATCTCATCTTCGCCCGCGACGCGACAGCCCAAAGCCGCCGCCAGTTCCTTCAGCTTCATGGCCAACCCACAGGGTACCGTGACGGCCTCGCGTGACCGCCCAAGGCATCATGGAGGGATGCTTTGGCTGATCCGGCACGGCGAAACCGAATGGAGTCTTTCCGGCGCGCATACGGGACGGACGGACATTCCGCTGACAGCCGCGGGCGAGGCGAAGGCGCGGGCAGTCCGGGAGAAACTGGGCGGCCGTCCGTTTGCGCTCGTATTGACCAGTCCTCTGCAGCGGGCGCGGAGGACCTGCGAGATCGCAGGCTACGGCGAGGCGGCGCAAATCGAACCCAATCTTCTCGAATGGGACTATGGCGCTTACGAAGGCCGAACGACCGCCGATATCCGGAAAGAACGGCCGGACTGGTCGCTGTTCCGGGACGGTGTGCCCGGAGGGGAAACCATCGACCAGGTTGCCGCGCGGGCCCGGGCCGTTATCGACCGGGCTTTGCAGTCGGGCGGGGACGTGGCGCTGTTTGCGCACGGTCACATCCTGCGAATCCTCGCCGCCCGCTGGGTTGGCCTCGCGCCCGAGGGGGCGGGGTTGCTCCAACTGGACACGGCGAGCGTTTCCACGCTCGGTTATGAGCGCGAGAACCGCGTGATCACGCGCTGGAACGGTTAGTTACTGGAAGTAGAGCGCGAGCGAGGCGTTCGGGGCCGATTCGACTCGCAGGCGGCTACCCGCAGGCAAGGTGAGGGGTTCGCGGAGCACATAGTCGCGCGTCCAGACTTTGCGGTAATCGTGAAGCCAGATCAGCCGGTCGACCGAGCCATCGGGCAGTACCGCCCATGCTTCGAGCGATTCACGGTCGAGCAGATTCTTCGGCCTCACCGCGATCAGTTTGCCTGCCTGGGCGAGGGTCGCTTCATGGGAAACGGCGACGGTTCGGGAATAGCGGGGCAACGGGACGTCATTCGGGGCAGAGGCCGGAATCCGATGGGGCAGATACACGGGGTCGCCCTCCGGCGCGCCACCTTCGACCCAGGCTATCAGCATTTCGATTTCGGGCGTGGACAGGCTCGGATCGCCGGTGAAATCCCCGATGCCTTTCACTGCCCCCCATGGGGGCATGCGGCGCGCGAGGACTTCATCGCGAATGGCTTTGGCCCAGGGCCGTGCTTCTTCGTAGGTGAGGAGAGACATCGCCGCGCCGCCCGGCCGGTGGCAACCCGCGCAGCGCTTGTAGACGATGCGGGAAACCTCCTGCGTCCAGGTCAGCTTCGTGGTGATGGGATCGTGCGGGAAACACAGAAGAGCGGAGCAGGCCATGAGGCCCGCTCCGCGGCCGAGGAACCTACTCACCGGGCGCCGGTTGCTGCCTCGGCTTACGCTCCGGCATGATGCTCTTCAGGTCTTTGTTGGCGTCGATCGCCACATCGAAGAAGCCGAACATCATCTCTTCCCAGCTCTGGTCGCCATAACGGACTTCCTTTGTCGGATCCGGATTGTTCGGATTGTTGGGCGAGTTATCGTAGTGCGCCACGCACTCCATCTTCGAGCCCTTCGGCATGACAATGTCCTCGACCGGATTGTAAGTCAACTGCCAGTTGAAGTCGTAACGCGGTACCTGCAGGAGGACCTGCTTTTCGCCGGTCGGGTATGCCGCGCGGAAGAGGAAATCCTTACCGCGCAGGTGCATGTGAGGCATCATCATGATCACGTGCGTGTCGGCTCCGAATTCGAAGGAGGAGTCGACCTCGTAATTGGGATCGCCGGGCGGAATGGCGAACTTATTCGTGGTTGCGGCGATGGTGTAGACACGTTCCTTTACAGGCTCTTTCGCGAAGATCAGACCGACGGTAGTCTGGTCCGTGGCAGCCTTCCCGTTTGCCGTGTAGTGCATCTGCAGGATGATGTCCGAGCCGGCCTTCAGGAGTTTGGCTCGCCCTGCCGGCAAAGCCGCGGGCGGCATACCGGGTGCGTAGCCGACCAGGAATTCGTTCTCGCCGTTTTCGCCGCCTTTCTTCGGAACGTAGGGAACGCCCGGCTGGGCGTCCGCCATCCACTTCGATCCGGGAGGACGCACGAAGGCGATAACGTGGTGAACGATGGCGCGATTGCCGGGGCGGACTTCCGCCATCTGTACCCATTTGTCTTCCGTGAGGTGGAGCGGAATCAGAATGTACTGGTATTCGATGGTGCCTGCGGCGGGCACATCGTACTTCGCGGGCATGGTGACCGTGAGGTCAGGCTTGCCGATGTTCCAGCCTTCGATGAACTGAGCGGGTTTCGGGAGGTCCTTCGGGTTGCCTTCCGGAGCGCCGGCGTTTACCCAGGCGACGACGGTGTCGATCTCGCGCTGCGACATCCGGCGATCGTTGCTGAATTTGCCGTAATGCGGGTCGGCGAACCATGGCGGCATCTTGCGAAGCTGGACGGCTTCTTTGATCGCCGAGGCCCAGGGACGCGCTTCCTTGTAGGTCAGCAACGAAAAAGGCGTCGCTTCGCCGGGACGGTGGCACGTCTGGCAGTGCTGCTGGACGATGGGCGCCACATCCCTGCTGAAGGTTGGCGCGTTATTGCCCGGGACGGATGCGGCTGAAATCAGCCCGCAGGCGCCGAAAATGAGAGCGGAGGATCGGATAAACAACGAAAATACCTCGTCGATTGATTATACGAGGGATACGGAAGGCAGGTTCGACCGGATCTAACGATGTTGGAGGCGGAACATCAGGAGCGCGAGCGATTGTACCTGGTTGGACAGACGAGACTCGATCTCACGGCAACTCTTTGATCTTGAGATTGCGGAACCAGACCTTGTCACCGTGGTGCTGCAGGCTGAAGGGGCCGGTCTGGTTCGGGTGCGCGAGCATCTCGTACACCGCCGGGCCATTCTGCCACCGCTTTTTCAGGTTCGCGAGACCTGCCGGATCGTCGAGCGCGCCGCTCAGTACCTGCTCGCCGTTGATCCAGTGCTCGAAGTGCATGCCTTTCAAGATGAGGCGGGAATGGTTCCACTCGCCCGCCGGATGGGCAGGATGCTTCACCGGCGCAAGCATGGAATAGAGCGCCCCGGTCACGTGGTTCTGATCTTTCTTCGCATCCGGGTGGCGCAAATCGTCGATCAACTGCATCTCATAGGCGACGGTGTACTCCTGGCCGCGAGCGCCCGGCGCCAGCTTTTCCCGGCTGATCGACGGGTGCTCGATCTGGCGCTGCACGTTGGCTTCGAACGGACCCTTTTCGGTGGGATCCAGAAAGACCGTGCGCTGGATGCGGTATTTCACGCCGGTGTTTGCTCCTTCGGAAACTCGCCAGTCGAACTGGAGTTCGAAATCTCCGTAGGATTTCGCGCTGATCAGATCTTCCTCGATGCGCGGTTTCAGCGTGGTGGTGAGCATGCCGTTTTCGATCGCCCAGGAATCGGCCGGCGTACGCCAGTTGTCATACGTCCTGCCGTCGAACAGCAGTTTCCAGCCGTCCTTCTTCTCAGCGGGCGTGAGCGAATTGTCCGCGGCCTGAAGCGCGAGGGCGGAGAGTGTGATCAGCAAAACGGTTCGCATCATTATTGGAAGAATACCCGATATAAGGTCGCGCCGAGGGCGTGGGTCACCATGCTGGCCTGAACGGAGCGGGACTCGCGCCAGGAAAGTCCGCAGCAGAGTCCGAAGACAGCGGCCACGATGGCAAACCGCCAGTTCGGGAAGATGTGGTGAAAGGCGAGGTGCGCGCAGCCGAAACAAAACGAAGCCAACAGCAGAGCGATAACCGGCTTTCCCGTCCAGATCTCGATCCACTGCTGGAGCAGGCCGCGAAAGACGAACTCTTCCGAGAGAGCGACGAGCCAGAGGATTCCGAGGAACTCGCCGATCGCAATCGCCAGGTTGTGCGGGTGCGGCCGGAACCGAGCGAGGTTTACGCTCCAGAGCGCAATTCCTGAAGCCGGGACCAGGACGGCGAACCAGCGGAGCCCGATGAGCCATTCCCGGCGGGTCGGGAGGAAGCGGAACTCGGCGTTGACGTTTCCCCGGATGGCCAACAGCGCACTGACCGACGCATGGACCAGCATCAGATGCCCCAGCACCGAGAGTTTTTCGATCGGCGAGGTGTAGATCGTGTCGAAGACCTTCGACAGGTAAACACCGGCGGCGAATACGAGGAAGATCAGATCGGTCACGGGTCGGACGGGCAGGATGCGATACCAGCCGTAAAGCGCCGAAGCGATCGCGAATAACAAAACGAACCCAATCGGGTGGAACTGGCCCGTGGGGATGCTGTAAATAAGATACGGCGCGATGCA
>DASZUZ010000572.1:0-2826 GCA_035547415.1 Bryobacteraceae bacterium
ACGCCGACGCCGCCAACGTTGTCGCACGCGCTCTGAAGCCGCACGGCGGCCTGCTGCTCTATCGCGGATTCGTCTATGACCACCACATGGACTGGAACAATCCGAAAAACGACCGGGCGCGCGCCGCATACGATAATTTCAAGCCGCTCGACGGTCAGTTTGACGATAACGTCGTGGTGCAGATCAAGAACGGCCCGATTGACTTTCAGGTGCGCGAACCAGCCTCGCCGCTGTTTGGAGCGCTTGAGAAAACGAACGAAGCCATCGAGCTTCAGGTCACCCAGGAATACATGGGACAGGCGAGACATCTCGTCTTTCTCGTCCCGCAATGGAAGACGGCGCTGGTTTTCGACGAACGCGCCGCGGGGCCGGGCGACACAACGCCCGTTAAAGCCCTCGCCGCCGGCAGGACGTTCCACCGGCCCACGGGTGGATTCATCGGCGTCACCAATGTCGGTCTGGACGATAACTGGCTTGGCAATCAACTCTCACAGGCCAATCTCTATGGATTCGGCCGGCTGGCGTGGAATCCCGATCTCTCGTCCGAACAAATCGCGGACGAATGGACGCGCCTGACGTTTGGCTCCGATCCGAAAGTGGTCCAGACGATCTCCGGGATGCAACTCCGGTCATGGCGCGCTTATGAGAATTACACAGGCCCGCTCGGGCTGCAGACCCTGACTGACATTGTCGGAGACCATTACGGCGTCGCGGTGGAAGCCTCTGAGCGCAACGGCTGGGGACAATGGCATCGCGCCGATGAGCATGGCGTTGGCATGGATCGGACTGTGGCCAGCGGTACCGGATATATCGGGCAATATCGTCCGCAGGTCGCCCGGATGTACGAGTCGCTGCAGACCTGCCCTGACGATTTGCTGCTGTTCCTGCACCACGTCCCTTATACGCACGTTCTGCACAATGGACGAACAGTGATTCAGTACCTCTATGACTCCCACTACGAGGGAGCCGCGACTGCCGCGGCATATGTTCCGCAGTGGGAATCGTTGCGCGGACGAATCGACGAGCAGAGGTACTTCGAAGTTCTTGCGCAGCTCCGCTATCAGGGAGGACAGGCCGAGGTCTGGCGCGATGCTGTCACGAACTGGTTTCTGCGCACGTCCGGCATCCCGGATAACAAGGGACGCGTCGGCCACTATCCGGGACGTACTGAAGCAGAATCCATGAAGCTCGACGGCTATCGCCCTGTCGATGTCACCCCGTGGGAAACGGCTTCCGGCGGCAAGGCGATCGCCTGTGACCGGAGCCACTGCGCGGCGAGCTTTGCATGGAAAGGCGCGCCACACTGGTACACCATCCGGGTTCAGTATTTCGATCAGAACAATGGCATCTCGAAGTTCCGGCTGCGGGTGGCTGGCCAGGTTGTGGATGAGTGGGAAGCCACAGACCGGATCCGCACGAAGAAAATGGACGGATCCTCATCGACGCGTCGGGAGATCACCGGTATCGCCCTGCGGCCGGGTGACGAGATTCGCATCGAAGGAACGCCGGACAACGAGGAGCCGGCCGGGGTGGATTATATTGAAGTGCTTCCCGAATAGGGATCCCTATCTGCGCCGCAAAGTACTCTGGTGGGATTGGAATCGAAGGAACCTGACGTGCGGCTTGAATAATCGGCTGGAATCAAGTGAAATAAGACCACGGCGGAAATAAATAATTTGTCAATCAGCGCGGCCTCAGAATTGGATTCCCTGCTTGAAGTTTCGGCGCGAGTAGGCAGCGACCCGTTGCTGGTACAAGCGGCAACCGGAAACACGTCCATCAAGCTCGATGGTGTTCTGTGGATCAAGGCGTCGGGGAAGTGGCTGGCGCACGCCAACACTGAGGACATTTTGATTCCGGTTAACCTGGCAGAGACAAGACGGCGCATCGAACAGAACGCGGACCCGGCTGGTCAGAGCGCTATCGTGAATGGCAAGACGCTGGGGACGTCAGTCGAAACCGCCATGCACGCGGTACTCCCTCATAGGGTCGTATTGCACGTACATTCAGTCGATACAATCGCGTGGGCGGTCCGGCGCGACGGGGCTTCGCAGCTTGCGTCCCGACTCGAAGGCATCGACTGGCAGTGGATACCCTACGTGCCGTCGGGGCTTCCACTCGCCCGAGCTGTTGAGGCGGCGCTTGCGAGAGCGCCCGGCGCGAACGTCCTCGTGCTGGCGAATCACGGGTTGGTGATTGGCGCGGAGGACTGTCGCGCGGCGGAAGCGCTCCTGCGCGAAGTCGAACGGCGAGTCGCCATTCCCCCCCGCCTGGCGCCTGAACCGCAGTGGGCAATCCTCGAAGGGCTTGTGGGCCAGGATGGCTGGAGCGTTCCGTCATGTTCCGCGCTTCATGCGATCGGCACGGATCCGGTTTCGTCGCGGATCGTGCAGGACGGGGTTCTCTATCCGTGTCAGGCGATCTTTCTTACCTCGCGGGCACTGGCATTTCCACAGAACACAGATGTCCGCAAACTTGTTGGTCTGAATGAGCCGTTCGTGATTATCGAAGGCGCCGGGTTGCTCACACGAAAGCGTCCGAGTTTCAGCGAGTCGGCGACGCTTGCCGGGTTGGCGCAGGTTCTGCAACGGATTCCGCACGACGCGCCGCTGCAATACCTCACCGAAACCGAGGTTCGCGATCTGCTCTGCGCCGACGTCTACCACTACCGCGACGTGGTTGAAGACAATAGCGGCGTGCTCCTGAAATCCGATCCGGCCGATCGAGTGACACGTCTGTAATTCTTTTTGCGGCCGGATGCATCCTGCTGGATCGTAAGGGGATAAGGCGCGGTACGAGCGATGAGCGGCTGCACCGGGGCCACTG
>DASZUZ010000573.1:0-5535 GCA_035547415.1 Bryobacteraceae bacterium
CACGGTAACCGGGCCGCTTGCCGGCCCGAGAATCGATGGCCACGCGGCTGCCCGCAATCTCAGATACGAACAACAGGACTTCGACGAGCTTTCCGGCGATATTACGTTGTCGGAGAACAGCGTTCGGGCCAGCAACGCAAAGCTGGTTTACGACGGTATCCGGGCACAGGGCGGCGGAACGATCGCGCTGCAGGAATGGAGGATCTCGCCCGCTTCCACGATCGCTGCCGACGTCGCGCTGGACAACGCGGAATTGACCCGGCTTTTTGCCGCGGCGAGTCATCAGGAAGTTCCCTTCACCGGGACTCTGAGCGCCAAGGGCCAGATCACTGGAACGATCGGAGCACCGCAGGCGAACGGCGATGTCACGCTGACAAAAGGCACGATCTACTCGCAGCCTTTCGATTCGATTTCGGGGCGCGTTCAGTCCGTTACCTCGAAGACACAGTCGCTTACGGGCCTTTTCATCTCAGGCCCCAAACGAGTCAACATCACTGCCCGATTCGAACACGCCGGGACGCGTTTTCCCGCCGGACAGCTCGATTTCAATCTGACCAGCAACACGATGCCGCTGAACCAGATCGCGCTGGTGCGGGCGCGACAACCCGACATTCACGGGTTCGGCAAATTTCACGCCGACGGCTCGCTGCGGATGAGCCACAATGCGAAGCACGAACTTCAGTTCAGTCTGCTCAATCTGAACGCGGATGCGTCCGCAAACAGTCTGGAACTGGAAGGCCGTAATCTTGGCGATGCGAGATTCACGGCGCAGACCAAAGAAGGCGTGGTGCAGGCGAGATTCGATTCCAACGCCGCGAATGCCGCAATCCACGGAGAGGGCACAGTGCGGCTGGACGGCGAATATCCCGTGAAAGGCAAACTGACGTTCACCAACGCCGGACTGAACTCTCTGGCAGCGCTCATTCTCAAGGAAGACGATTCACGCAGTCTGAATTTCGACGGCACAGCCGAAGGCGACGTCACAATTACGGGCCCCGCGAGCAAGCCCGATCAGTTGACGGCCGATCTCAACGTGCCGCATCTCGAAATCCGTCCTCTTCCCGGCACGGACTTCGCGAAGAGCCTGCCGAACTACGTCCTCACAAACGCAGCACCTATCCGGGTTGCGTACGCGGGAAGGCAGTTGCGCCTGGAGAATGTTCATTTGCGTGGCCCCGATACCGACCTCGGCGTGAATGGCGCGATCGCGATGTCCGATCAGACGCCGCTCAATCTGCAGGTGCAGGGTTCACTGGATTTGAATCTTGCGCGGAGCCTGAGTCCGGACCTGACATCATCCGGAACGCTGACCCTGAATGCGACCGTCAGGGGCGGCTGGCAAACGCCCGACGTGTCGGGGCAGGCCGTTCTCCGCAACGGCGATTTCCATTACGCCGATTTCTCGAACGGACTGACGAATGCAACTGGCCAGATCGTCTTCAACGGGACACGGGCGACAATTCAGTCGTTCCGCGGAGAATCGGGCGGCGGAAAGGTGGACGCGTCCGGATTCGTATCGCTGACGAAGGGGTTGCTGGCATTCCGGATTGAAACCCGAGCCCAGGAAGTGCGGGTGCGGTATCCGGAGGGCGTCAGTTCGGTTTCCGACGCGGCTCTGACGCTGGCCGGCACGTCTGAGCGGAGCCAGATATCGGGCAGGGTGACAGTCCGACGGATTGCCCTCAATCCGAAATCGGATGCGGCGACCATTCTGGCTGCCACGGCGCAGCCGGTAGAAACGCCTTCGGCCAAGACCGGCCCGATCGCGAACATGAATCTCGACATCAGTGTCGAGACGGCGCCGGACGTGGCGCTGCAAACCAGCGTCGCTCAGAGCATACAGGCGGACGCCAAGCTGACGCTTCGCGGCACGGTCACCAATCCCGCGGTGCTCGGCCGGATCAATATCACGCAGGGAGAACTCGTTTTCTTCGGGAACAAGTACACGATCAACCAGGGATCGGTCTCATTCTTCAATCCGACAAAGATCGACCCGATCGTGAACTTCGATCTCGAGACGAAGGCGCGCGGCGTGGATGTCATTCTGACGGTCTCGGGTCCGATGACCAAGCTCAACCTGAGTTATCGATCCGATCCGCCGCTGCAGTTTTCCGATATCGTCGCGCTGCTCGCGACGGGGCGCACGCCGATCGATCCCACGCTCGGATTGCGCGACACAGGGCAATCGCAGGGGTTTCAACAACTGGGCGCGTCCGCGCTGCTGGGCCAGGCGATCGCGAACCCGGTGGCGGGGCGATTACAACGCTTCTTCGGAGTGAGCCGCATCAAGATCGATCCGCAACTGACCGGCATTACCGGCAGTCCGGAGGCGCGACTCACGATCGAGCAGCAGGTGAATCCGGAGATTCTGTTTACCTACATCACGGACGTGTCCAGCACGAGCACACAGTTGATCCGCGTGGAATGGGCGCTGAACCGCCACTGGTCAGCGATTCTGATCCGGGAAGAAAACGGTTACGTCGGTTTGGATTTCGCTTATAAGAAACACTTCAGGTAATTTCGGCTCCGGTGACGACGGCGACGCGATCGAAGCCTTCTTCGAGGGAAGGCGGGACGAATTTCGCTGCCATCAGGTCCATGGCATGCTCCGGGACTACCCTGCCCCGCGCGGCATTCCGTTGTTTGCAGATATGAAGCGGCACGTCAAACCAGAGCGCTTCGATGCGGAATCCGTGCTCGCGCGCCATGCGGAGGAAGGGCTTGCGATCCCTGCGCGTCAGATTGGTCGCGTCGATGTAAGTGGCGGGGCGGCGCAGTTCGATCCGGTGGCGCAGTAGATAACGAACGGTACCGAAGACGCGGGCATTGATCGTCTGGTCCGACTCATCGTCCGCAAGCTGCAGTCGGATCGCGTCCGTTGAGATCGGATTGACGCCCGCGCGAGCCAGCCAGGTCGATTTTCCGGAGCCAGGCAGGCCGACAGCGAGAACGATGTCAGGCAACGTAGTGCCCGGCGCCGATCAGCCGTTCCGCTATTTTTCGCCGGAGCGCGATCGAATCCACGGGATCGAACTTCGCGAATCGCCGCAGGATGGTCATTCGCGAGCGAAGGGCGTCGCCTTCCGAGCACGCCGCGAGCACCGGGCGGGCGGAGGCCTCGATGCGGGTCATGGCGTCGCGCAGGAAGACCGCGCACATGTCAGAAGACTGCCCCTCCTGCCTGCCTGTCTTCTCGAGACGCAGCAGAGACGATTCCATCGCAAACGTTTCCATCAGGACATCGGCGATGCCGGCCAGCACTTCCTGCTGCTTCTCCATGGCCGGACCGAATTTCTCGAAGGCCGTTGCCAGCAGGAGAAGCGCGATCTTCTTCGCGTTGCGAACCAGCCTGCGCTCATCCGATTCCGAATCGCCGACGAGCGACGGGCCGGAAAGGACTTCGTCCATCAATCCTTTCGCGGCTTTGACGAGACCCAACCGCCCCTGCTGCGCGCGTTTGAGCAGCATGCCGGTGGTGAGCAGGCGGTTGATTTCGTTGGTGCCTTCAAAGATGCGATTGATGCGCGAGTCCCGGTAAGCTCGTTCGACGGCGTAATCCTGGTGGTAGCCGTAGCCGCCGTGGATCTGCACGCCTTCATCCACGACATAATCGAGCATCTCCGACGCATAGACCTTGACCATGGAGCACTCAGCCGCGAACTCTTCGATGGCCTTCATGAAGCGCTTCGCCGCATCCGGCTCGTCCCACGAAAAGCCGGCGAGATGGCCCTGAATCAGGCCTTCGACGCGATATGACATGGATTCGACGGCGAAGATACGGATCGCCATCTCCGCGAGCTTGTGGCGGATCATGCCGAACTGAGCGATTTCGGTTCCGAAGGCCTTCCTCTGCTTCGCGTAAGCGATGGAGATGCGAAGGACGTTCTTCGACCCGCCGATTGCGAACGGTCCAAGCTTGAGACGGCCGAGGTTCAGGATGTTGAACGCGATGATGTGACCGCGCCCGATGTCTCCGAGCAGGTTTTCCGCAGGCACACGCACGTTGTCGAGATAGACCGCCGTGGTGGAACTTCCTTTGATGCCCATCTTCTGCTCTTCATTCCCGCTCGTTACACCGGGGAAAGCGCGTTCAACGAGAAATGCGGAGAACTGCTCGCCGTTGACCTTCGCGAAGACGGTGAAGAGATCGGCCTTGCCGCCGTTGGTGATCCACATCTTCTGGCCGTTGAGGATGTAGTGCTGGCCATCGGGCGTAAGGTCGGCGCGTGTTTTCGACGCGAGCGCGTCGGAACCCGCTTGCGGTTCGGTGAGGCAGTAAGCCGCAACAAGCTCGGCGGTGGAGAGCTTCGGCAAGTACTTTTGTTTCTGCTGCTCCGTCCCGAAGAGAAGCAGCGGCATGGTCCCGATGCCGGCGTGAGCACCGTGCCAACCGGCGAACGAACCGTCTCCCGCGAGTGCTTCGGCGACGACCATTGAAGATGCGAGATCGAGTTCCATGCCGCCGTAGCGTTCGGGCGTGAGGATCGCTTCGAAGCCGAGCGAAGCCGCCTTGCGCAGCAGGGAAACAGCGAGATCGCGGTCTCCGTGAACGATCGCTTCGACGTTGGGGAGGACTTCCTTATCGAAGAACTCGCGCGCCGCGCGGGCAATGGCGCGGTGTTCTTCCGTGAGATCTTCGGGGGTGAAAACTTCGGCCGCCGGATGCTCTTCAATCAGGAACGAACCGCCGGCGCGCGTCCGCGCGGCAATCGATGCTGTCGCCATATCAGATCCTTTCGAATATACCGGCGGCGCCCTGTCCGCCGCCAACGCACATTGTCACCATGCCGCAGCGCGCGTCGCGACGCTCCATTTCGCGCAGAATGGTGGCGGTCAATTTCGCGCCCGTACAGCCCAGCGGATGACCGAGCGCAATGGCTCCGCCGTTGGGATTCACTTTTTCGGGGTCCAACCCGGCTGCGCGGATGACGGACAGCGCCTGTACGGCGAAGGCTTCGTTCAGTTCGATGACGCCGATGTCGTCCAGAGACAGCCCCGCCATCGTCAGCGCTTTGGGAATGGCGACCACGGGGCCGATGCCCATGATCTCGGGAGGCACGCCGCCGGTCGCGAAGCTGACGAACCGGGCCTTCGGCTGAAGACCGAGTTCTTTGGCTCTGGCGGCCGACATGACCAGCGCGGCGGCGGCGCCGTCGCTCGTCTGCGAGGAGTTGCCCGCCGTTACCGTGCCCTGCACGTGGAAGACGGGTTTCAGTTTGGCGAGCGCTTCGATCGAGGTGTCAGCGCGGGGGCCTTCGTCCTTTTCGAAAGTCATTTCCGTGCGCTGGGGTTTCGGACCTCCGTTCAGGATCGCGGTTTCCACTTTCACGGGAACGATCTCTTCGGCGAATTTGTTTTGCGCCTGGGCGGCAAGCGCGTTTTGATGACTGCGCAGAGCGAACGCGTCGGCGTCTTCGCGGGTGATGCCGTACTTGCGCTGGACCTGTTCGGCGGTCAGTCCCATGTTCATGTAGATCTCGGGGTAGTGATCGACGAACCACGGATTCGGCGCGGGCTTGTTTCCGGCCATCGGAA
>DASZUZ010000574.1:0-2551 GCA_035547415.1 Bryobacteraceae bacterium
GTCCTCGTCCAGAATCACGAACAGATCCTGGGAACCACGCCTCATGCTCAGGTCGGGACCTATACGCCACACGGGGACCTGCCGCTCGAATTGCAGAACCACAACACATCCGTGCGGTACCGGAATATCTGGGTGCGGAAACCGGGGACGCGCCTCTGAGCCGCTTCGAATGCGGTGCGTGATATCGCGCATACCTGCGCGATTTGACACCTCCTGGTATCCCTCACACAGATGACCGCACCCGACTTTCAGAACGATCTCGACGCCATCGTCGCGGCCTCGCCCGTGGCGATCGTCGGACTCGATGACGAAAACAAAATAGATCTGTGGAGTTCTTCCGCCACCGCTCTTTTCGGCTGGACGCGCGATGAAGCCGTTTCCGGCGCCATCGACCCCGTGATAGCGATGGCCCCCTTTTTGCACCTTGCTTCCGGGACTCTTCGCACTCGCCTTCCGAAGAAGGACGGCGGGACAGTGGAAGTCGAATGCCGCGCCGCGCGTCGAGGGCCCGCGGGGTGGATTTTGTTCGCAACGGACCTGACCCAATTGATTGAACGTGAACAACAAGCGGAGGCGCGCGTCAAAGCGGAGAGCCGTTTCCGCGAACTGCTGGAAGCAGCCCCGGATGCCATTATCGAGGTGGATCGGGAAGGCCGGATCGTGCTGCTCAATGCGGTCACGGAAAAACTCTTCGGGTATTCCCGCGCGGAATTACTGGGTCGGAGCGTGGATGAACTGATCCCCGTCGGTGTCCGGAAACGCCATGCGGAGCACAGAGCCGATTACTGGTCGAACCCGCAGACCCGCCCCATGGGCCTCGGGCTCACGCTCCAGGCGCGGCGCAAGGATGGCTCGGAGTTCCCGGTTGAGATCAGTCTGAGTCCGGTGCGGAGCGATGAAGGGTTCCGGGTCACCGCAATCATTCGCGACGTCACCCAGCAAAAGGTGGCGGAAGAAAAGATCCGGTTTGCGAACCAGCAGCTCGAAATGCGGAACCGCGAAATTGAGCGCGCGGATCGCCTCAAGAGCGAATTTCTCGCCAGCATGAGCCATGAGCTTCGGACCCCGCTGCACACGATTATCGGCTTCACTGAACTGCTCGCCGAAGAGCTGGAAGGCCCGCTGAACGACAAACAGAAGCGTTTCGTGCAGCATGTCCACCAGGACTCTTTGCACCTGCTGGATCTGATCAACGACATTCTCGATCTGAGCAAGATCGAGGCCGGACGCATGGAACTGCGTCCCGAAACGTTCGATGCGCGCCAGGCGCTCGTTGAAGCGATCGCGGGTATCCGCCCTGTCGCTGACGCCAAAAAGATTGTTGTCGACAACAGGATCGCCGATGCCGTGCCTGTGTTGGCCGACCGCGTGCGATTCCGCGAAATCGCCACCAACCTGCTCAGTAACGCGGTCAAGTTCACCCCGGAAGGCGGGCGAGTCTGGATTGAACAGTGCGTCGACGGCGACATGAGCTGTTTCTCGATCTGCGATACGGGTGTGGGCATTGCGCCGGAAGACCACCTGGCGATCTTCGATAAGTTCCGGCAGGTGGGCTCCACGACGCGCGGTGTTCGGGAAGGCACGGGACTGGGTCTCGCGATTGTCAAGCGGCTGGTCGAGATGCAGGGGGGGTCGATTCGCGTCGTCAGCGCTTTGGGGCAGGGAAGCCAGTTCACCTTTACCATGCCGTCCGGTTTTCGGAAACCGAACCCGCCCCTCGTCCTGATCATCGAGGACGAACCTTCGGGGCGTGAACTGCTGTCGAATTATCTCCATCCTCACGGCGTGCGCACGGAATGGGCGAGTACGGGTTTGGAAGGCATCGAGAAGGCGCGCCAACTGCGTCCGGACGCCATTACTCTGGATTTGCTGATGCCCGGCCGCACCGGCTGGCAGACGCTGCGTGAATTGCGGCGGTCGCCCGAAACGTGCGATGTCCCTGTCTTTGTCATTTCGGTTCTCGACGAAGACAAAGTGGCGCTGGAAATGGGAGCCGCCGGTTATCTGAGGAAACCTTTGAAGAGAGAGTCGCTTCTGCGCGCTCTGCGGGAGCATATTCCGGCGCGGTTCGGTACTATTTGAATCTTGAACAATGAAGACGATACTGGTCGCCGAAGACCGCGATGTAAGCCGCGAACTGATCGAAGCGGTTCTGACCGCTTCCGGCTATCGCGTCGTTCTGGCGATCGATGGCCAGGATGCGCTCGATCAGGCATCGGGAATGCGGGCGGATCTGGTCATTCTCGATCTGTATATGCCTCGCGTGGACGGCTTCAGCGTTCTCAGAAAGCTGCGCGCCGACCCGAATTACATGGCGACGCCGATCATCGCTCTGACAGCCAGCGCCATGGCGGGCGATCGCGACCGCGCGCTGGCCGCCGGATTTTCGGAATATATCAGCAAACCCGTGAATATACCCTTGCTCCGCAGTGAAATTTCCCGTTTACTGGAGATCCGATGAGCATGGATTCCCCCGTCACGATCGTCATCATCGATGACAACCCGGGTAGCCTGGAACTGCTCTCGACGGCTCTCGCCAGAGAGGGCGTCC
>DASZUZ010000575.1:0-3260 GCA_035547415.1 Bryobacteraceae bacterium
ATCCGATCGCTCTCCGGCGGTGAGAAGTCGCGGCTGGCAATGGCGCGTATGTTGTACGATCCGCCGAACTTCCTGGTGCTCGACGAGCCGACGAATCACCTCGATCTTGCGACGAAGGAGATGCTTGTCGAGGCATTGAAAGACTTCGAAGGCACAATGATCTTCGTGTCGCACGACCGCGTATTCCTGCGCGGCCTGGGATCGCGAGTACTCGAACTGGGCGGCGAGAGCGGAACGGAACGCGATCCCGTCGTGTATCCCGGATCGTACGTGGAATATGTGCGGAAAACAGGACAAGAGGCCCCTGGAATACATGCGTGAGAAGCTCCTGATCGTATAATCGGAGCAGATTCAACGCGCCCTCCAACGCCACGCGCCACGTGAAGACGGAGGATGGTATTGACGCCGGAAACGCCGCAGGTTTCAGAAGATCTGGTCATCTCTCACGCATACCCGAGGCCACAACTCGAACGCAAAAACTGGACATCCCTGAACGGCAAATGGGAGTTTGCGATCGATCGCGACGCCACGTGGACACAGCCGGATGAGGTCGCGTTCGATCGCGTGATTACCGTGCCGTTCGCGCCCGAGACACCCGCGAGCGGCGTCAACGAAACGGGCTTTCATCGCGCGGTCTGGTATCGGCGCGAAATGGAAGCGCCGCCCGCGGACAGCGATCATCGCGTGCTCCTTCATTTCGGCGCGGTGGACCACGCCGCCACGGTCTGGGTGAACGGCTCGCTCGCCTGCGAGCACGAAGGCGGATATACGCCGTTCCACGCCGATATTACCGATTTGCTCAGGCCCGGGAGAAAGCAGGTGATTGTGTTGCGGGCCGAAGATGACGCATCCGACCTGTCCAAGCCGCGCGGCAAGCAGGACTGGATGCTCGATCCGCACTCGATCTGGTACTACCGGACTTCCGGGATCTGGCAGACGGTATGGATTGAGGTCGTGCCGGCGTCATGGATCGACTACATCCGCTGGACTCCCAGTCTGGAGCGATGGGAGATCGGCTTTGAAGCCCGCCTCGAAGGGCGGCGCGACGCTTCGCTCCGGCTCAATGTGCGGATGCACGTGGGCAATCTGCTGGTGGCCGACGATACTTACCACGTCGTTTCGAGTGAGGTCCATCGCCGCATCGCGCTGTCGGATCCGGGGATCGATGATTATCGCAACGATCTTCTCTGGTCACCGCAATCGCCGACGCTGATCCAGGCGGAACTCCGGTTGCTGGATCGCAACGATCAGGTTGTCGATACGGTCTACAGCTACACGGCGCTGCGCGCCATCGGCGTTCAGGGCGATCGTTTTGTGCTGAACGGGCGGCCGTATCCTTTGCGAATGGTGCTCGATCAGGGGTACTGGCCCGAAAGCGGGCTCACCGCTCCGGACGACGATGCGCTGCGCCGCGATGTCGAACTCGCGAAGGCGATGGGTTTCAATGGCGTACGGAAGCACCAGAAGATCGAGGATCCGCGGTACCTGTTCTGGGCAGACTCACTGGGCCTGCTCGTCTGGGAAGAGATGCCGAGCGCATACCGCTTCAACCGCGAATCGATCGAGCGGCTCACGCGGGAGTGGCTGGATGCCATCAAGAGAGATGCAAGCCATCCGTGTATCGTCGCGTGGGTGCCGTTCAACGAGTCGTGGGGCGTGCCGGATCTTCCGGATAGTCCCTCGCAGCGGCATTACGTGCAGGCGCTCTATCATCTGACGAAGACCCTCGATCCGACGCGGCCGGTCATCGGCAATGACGGATGGGAGAGCGTCGCGACCGATATCGTGGGAATCCACGATTACGACGACGACCCGGAACGTATCGGACGAAGGTACGGGATGGACGAAGTGCAGAGCCGGCTGTTCAAGCGGGAGCGTCCGGGTGGTCGGATGCTGCTGCTGGAAGGCGTGCAGCCGCAGGATCAGCCAATTATGCTGACGGAATTCGGCGGAATTGCGTATTCGCCGGACACGCATGGAACATGGGGCTACACGCGATCCGAAAGCGCGGCGCAATTTGCGGAGAAATACACGAATCTGCTGAACGTGGTCCGCAGTCTTCCATCGCTCGCGGGCTTCTGCTACACGCAGTTCGCCGATACCTATCAGGAAGCGAACGGACTGCTGTTTGCGGATCGGACGCCGAAGTTCCCGATCGAGGATATAGCGCTCGCGACGCGCGGATCTCGCAGCGCGCGCGACCGCCAGGCGGAATGGGCGTGGCGGGAACGCATCATGAATTTCCAGCGTCACCAATATCTGGTGCCGGCGGAAGATTACCGTACCCAGGATCGCCACTAACTACCGCGTCCCCATGCAGGAACCCCAATTGATCGAATCTTCCTCGCCTGTCGAGGCGCCGCAGAGCGCCATACGGCAGTGCTCTCCGGCGCATCTGTTTCGGTCGTTCTGGATCGGAGGGTTCGAGTCCGCCACGCACAGGAATACCAGGGGCGAGCGGCTCGACATGATCGCCGGCGCGCAGCACGACGTACGAGTGCGGGAGGATTACCGGCTGTTGCGCGCCGTGGGAATCGCGACGGCCAGAGATGCGCTGCGATGGCATCTGATCGATAACGGCGGCCGCTACGACTTCTCGTCCTTCGAGCCCATGCTGAAGGCTGCGATCGAGACCGGTGTTCAGGTGATCTGGGACCTGTGCCATTACGGCTACCCGGACGATATCGATCTGTTGAAGCCCGAGTTCGTCGACCGCTTCGCGCGATTCTCGGCGGCTGTAACCCGGTTCATTCGGGACCATACGGACGAGATTCCTTACTTCTCGCCGGTGAATGAGATCAATTTCTTTGCGTGGGCCGCGGCCAGGGACCTGATGTACCCGCATGCCTTCGGACGCGACAACGAAATCAAAACACAACTGGTGCGCGCGGGAATCGCGAGTGTGCAGGCTATCCGGGACGTGGAGCCGCGCGCGCGAATTACCTGGCCGGAGCCGACAATTCATGTGCTGCCGCCTCGCAATCGTCCTGACTTCGCGCCCGCGGCGCGAGCCTACCGCGAATCGCAGTTCGATGCCTGGGACATGATCGCGGGAAGGTTGCATCCGGAACTGGGCGGTAAACCGGAATACCTGGATATTGTCGGGTCGAACTTTTATCACAGCAATGAATGGGAATACGAGGGGTCCGGCCGGCTTCGATGGGAAGACGAACCGCGCGACGAGCGTTGGGTTCCCTATCACGAGTTACTGCGGGAAATCCGGCAGCGATACGAGCGACCGCTTTATGTCGCGGAAACCA
>DASZUZ010000576.1:0-1778 GCA_035547415.1 Bryobacteraceae bacterium
ATTCCGGGATTTCTTGATGTGGCAAGGCGGCAGTTGTCGAATGTTCCGCCAATCTGGGCGCAGGTGGCTAAAGAAGAGAATGACGGCAACATCGGTCTCATCGACAAGACCCTTCGGGACGCCGTTCCCGCAAGCATGAAACAGGCCTATGAGGCGGCAGCGGGGCCCGCGCTCGATGCATTGCGAGGGTTTAACCGGTTTCTGGAAAACGATCTGCCGCACAAAGCCAACGGGACGCCGGACTGGCGACTGGGCGCCGATCAGTACGCGACGAAATTCCGATTTGCGCTGGGCACCGATCGCAAGCCCGATCAGGTACTCGCGGATGCCGAGAACCGGGTCAAGGAAGTCCGCGCGCGCATGCTGGAGCTTTCACTCCCACTGCACGCGAAGTGGTACGCGGGACATAACGATCAGAACGACCAGAACAAGGTGATTCGCGAAACGCTGGATCACATCGCGCAGGATCATTCGACGGCCGCCAGCTATTTTGATGATGCCCGCAAGGATCTCGACGAGGCGCGCGAGTTCGTGCGCGCGAAGAATCTGCTGACGCTGCCGGCGGGGAGCAATCTGCAGGTGATTCCGACGCCGGAGTTCGAGCGGGGGATCTATGCGGTGGGCGGGTTCAATCCGGCTCCGACGCTTGAACCGCAACTGGGAGCATTCTTCTGGATCACCCCGATTCCACCGGACTGGCCGAAGGAGCGGGTCGAATCGAAGCTGCGCGAGTACAACAAGTACAACCTGCAACTGCTCGTGATTCACGAAGCCATGCCTGGCCATTACGTGCAGGGCGAGTTCGCAAACAATGTACAGCCGAAAGCGCGGCGCGTCCTGAGGGCCATCTTCGGCAACGGTCCTTATGTGGAGGGATGGGCCCAGTATGTCACTCAAGTGATGCTTGACGAAGGGTATCTCGACAATGCCCCCGAACTGCGCCTGACGCTCTTCAAACAGGAACTGCGCGTGGACGCGAACGCGATCATGGATATCCGGCTGCAGACGAACCGCATGACCGACGAGCAGGCTATGAATCTGATGGAGAACGAAACGTTCCAGGAGCATGAGGAGGCGGTCGCCAAGCTGCAACGCGCCAAGCTGTCCTCCACGCAACTGCCGACGTATTTTGCCGGCTGGCATGACTGGTTGCGCGTGCGGGAACTCGCCAGGCAGGCGAAGGGGTCCAGCTTCAATCTGCACGATTTTCACGATCAGGCGCTGAAAGAGGGGGCTGTCCCGCTTCCCGTGCTGGCGAGACTGCTGACCGGGAAGAGTCTGGATTAGCGGCCGTGGCGGCCGCCGTGTCCGGTCAGTAGGTCTGAAGTTGTTCAATCACGGCGGCCAGCACGCGCCGGAACTGTTCGGCTGATGCGGCGTCGAACAGGCGGGCGTGCAGGGGCCCGACCATTCGCTCGAGGTCATCCATACCCATTGCCGGAATCAACGGTTCCCCGGGTCGCGGCAGTAAGGGCCGCATGCCCGGATGGGGCCGGATTCGCTGTCGTCGATCGATCGGGATCGCGCGGTAGCGGATGTAGAAGAGGCGGCGATCCGGATCGTTCCCGATCGCTGGCGGGTCGACGGGTTCCTGATTTTCGAAAAATGCGGGGCCGCTCAGCACAATCACCGCCTGAACGGCTTTTTCGTCAGTCCGGTCGAGCCGGTGGGTTAGGTCATCCCAGAAGAACTTCTGCATTTTCCATTGACCTTCAAGCGTGCGCACGTCGACGATGCCGGGTTTTGTCTCCAGGAAGAATCTGCGAATCGGTTCCCAC
>DASZUZ010000577.1:0-1880 GCA_035547415.1 Bryobacteraceae bacterium
TCACCGTAACGTGAGCCTGCGGGATGACCGCGCCGCTCGAATCTTTGAGAACGCCGAGAATGGAACCCGTATCGACCTGGGCGTTCAATGCCGCGGCAAAAAGAAAACTCAGAGCCGCGCACAACAAAAGCGAAGACTTTCCGGACATACCTCACCCTTTCTTCGACAGTTGTGGCGAGGCTATCACAGGCGGGGATGGCAGTCAACAGACGAGCGCCGGCCGTGCAGATGCGATCGGGGCCTCGCAATATTCGCATTGTCGCGCCCACTTGCGATCACGGATTCCAGAGGTCGTTATTCGAAGTGGTGAGCGAAGAGGCGCACGGCCAGTACATTCTCAGCTTCAGCCGGCGGCCGCCGGAACAGGGCAATTGATCACCGATCCTCATGGGCGTATAAGTGCGGGCGTCAACTTACCATGTCACGCACGTTGTTCTCGTTGTGGATAGCCTTTGCGCTCGCGTTTCCCCTGCAGGCTCAGTTCGAAAAGATTCTCATGGGTCCCGTGGATCGGGGCGATGAAAGCAATTCCAAAACGGCTTCGGGCCTCAAAGAAGCCCTTCGGATCGGAACGGACCGCGCCGTCGATCTCACGGGAACCACTGACGGTTTCTTTAAGAACGAGGCCATCAAGATTCTCATGCCGGACAAACTCCGCCCTCTTGAAAAGGGACTGCGCCTGGCGGGCATGGGATCGCAGATCAATGAGTTCGAGCTCAGTATGAATCGGGCGGCTGAGAAAGCCGCTCCCGCGGCGCGCGGCATCTTCAAGGAGGCGCTGACGAAAATGACCTTCGACGATGCGCGTAAAATCCTGACGGGCGGAAACACTTCGGCCACGGAGTACTTCAAGGCGAAAACCTCCGACAAACTCACCGCCGCATTCCGACCGACCGTCGAATCGGCGATGGCCGACACGGGAGTCGTCAGGCAATATAAGCAACTCGCGGGAGGAATGCCGGCATTGCCGTTCGGACGCAGCCAGAGTTTCGACATTACATCCTACGTTGTCAGCAAGACGCTGGACGGCTTGTTCTACATGCTCGGGCAGGAAGAGAAAAAGATTCGCACCAACCCGGCCGCGCGGATCACGCCATTACTCAAGGATATTTTCGGCAAACGCTGAGGGGCGAGAGACCTGAACGCCGAACAGCGGCACTGCGCATTTCCGCGCAGAACACCGGGTGACGTGCGCGACGCAACGCATTCCTCTTCGCGGGACCGATCCCTGGTCCCGGCTTCACCACACGCCATCAAAGTTCCGCCAGGCGGCGCCGGGCGGCGTTAAAGGCCGCATGAACCGCCATCGAGATATCCTTGTGCTCCGCGTTTACTTCCAGATGTTGCGCGCCTCCGCTCGTTTCAGGCGCGCCGGACGCGCCGACGGCCAGATGGCTTTGAGGAAAGCCCACGTCAATGCGGACCTTCGATACACTGCCGCGGCGCTCATGCTCCGGAACCTCCACGTCCACATGGCAGCTCACGATGTCGTGAAAAGACTTCTCGATTTCCGCCAGTTCCTGCCGGATGCGGGTTTCCACTTCCCCGATCGGCCGGGTGTTTTGAAACGAAATCTCCAGGGGAGTGATCACGTTAAAAGTCCTCGCTCCCTCGGGCACTGCACCTGCGCTACCGATTCCGCGCAGACGGACTTGCGCGCATTCCTCCGCGCTCCGATCCACGGGGTAAAGCGGAGGAATACCGTGAGCCGAGGGTCAATCGCTCATCAGGAAAAGACACGGGCGGCCGCTCGTCGCTCCCGTCACTTCCCACAGGTGTTGCAGAACCGTATACACCATCAGCCCGGTTTCGCCCTCGCCCAGCAGGAAATACCGGAATGACTGGCGCATCAGATTCTGCCGGCTCAGCCCCAGATAGAT
>DASZUZ010000578.1:0-4257 GCA_035547415.1 Bryobacteraceae bacterium
GCCTGATGGACGTGGATGTCATTTTCCGGCGCGGCTACGCCTACACGCTCGCCACCCTCTTTATCCTCACGGCGTTCTATCTGGTTGTGTTCTCGGTCGGCGCGATGGCGCAGAAGGACCTTGGCAAGACGGGCATGATCATCGTCATGCTCATCGCGACGTTCCTGTTTCAGCCCGTTCGCAACTGGATTCAGGAAAAACTGGACCGGTATTTCTATCGGGACCGCTATGATTATCGCCGCACGCTGATTGAGTTCGCGCGCGAACTGAACTCCGAGACCGAACTCGATCGGATGCTCCAGTCCGTGGCCGACCGCCTGATGCAGACTCTGTCGATCCGGCACGTCGCTTTCTTTATCGCGAACCCGAACGGAGCCGAAACCGGTGACGCAACGTGCCGCTGGCGCCTGCGCATGTCGATGGGATCGAGCGCGCGCCCTCTGAATTCGTCCACCAGTCTCGATCTCAGCTTCCTCGACTGGCCGCAGAACACACCTTATCTGTTCTTCGAGCGAACGCGCTATTACCTGGACGTCGTCGCCGCCAGTTGGCCGCAGGCGATCCGGCAGACCATCGCCGATCTGGACCTGAACTATTACCTTCCCTGCACGGTGCGTGGACGCACAATCGCATTTCTCGGCGTCAGCCGGACAGAAACGGGTGAATTCCTTTCGAGCGATGACGTCGAACTGCTGCTGACTCTCGCGAACTACGTCGGCATTGCGATCGAGAACGCGAATCTGTACCGCTCTCTGAAAGAAAAGATTGGCGAGTACGAACGCCTCAAAGAGTTCAGCGAAAACATCGTCGAATCGATCAACGTCGGCATTCTGGCGGCTGGCCTCGACGATCGTGTCGAGAGCTGGAACACGCAAATGGAGCGGCTGAGCGGGATCGGGCGCGAGGACGCAGTCGGCCGGCGTCTTTCCGAATTATTCCCCGCCGCTCTTGTCGAGCAACTGGACCGCACGCAGGGCGAGATGCGCATTCACCATCTCGACAAATTCGCGCTCGAAACGTCGCGCGGCGAAGCGACCGTCAACATCGCGATCGCGCCGCTCGTCTCCCGGGAGATGGAGCAGATCGGCCGTCTGGTGATCTTCGACGACATCACGGACCGCGCCGAACTGGAGCGCCGCCTCGTCCAGGCGGACAAACTTTCCAGTATCGGCCTGCTGGCGGCCGGGGTCGCGCACGAAGTCAACACTCCGCTTGCGGTGATTTCAACTTACGCGCAGATGCTGGCCAAACAGGTCGCCGAAGACGAGCAGAAATCGCGCATGCTCGAAAAAATCGCGAGGCAGACCTTCCGCGCCAGCGAGATTGTCAATTCTCTTCTGAATTTTTCGCGTACCTCGACGTCGGAACTCGCCGAAGTTCATCTCAATCGCGTAATTCAGGAAACCCTCTCGCTTCTGGAGCATCAACTGAAAAAGGCGGGCGTGGAGGTGCGAGTCAGTCTCGATCCCCGGCTCGACATGATTAAAGGGAACTCCGGCAAACTCCAGCAGGTATTCCTGAATCTGTTTCTGAACGCGCGGGACGCCATGGAACAGAGTTCGCCGGGCGTTTTGAACGGCGGCCCGCGCGGCGTGCTCGAAGTGGTAACGCGCATGGGAGAAAGAGGTGTTGAGGTCGACGTGATGGACACGGGGCATGGCATCGCGCCGGAGCATCTCAGCCGCATTTACGACCCTTTCTTCACGACCAAGAGCGCGAAGAAGGGCACCGGCCTCGGGCTCTCCGTGACCTACGGAATTATTCAGGAACACGGAGGAGCGATCGAGGCGTTATCGAAGCCAGGTGAAGGGACATGTTTCCATCTCGAATTTCCAGCGATTCGCAAGGCGGTACACGCGTGATGATGCCGGTCCGCGACAGAGCGATGGGGGGGCTGAAGGGTCGAATCCTCGTCATTGACGATGAAGCGGAGATTCGCGAGAGTCTCGAAACGCTGCTCGATCTGGAAGGCTATGAAGTCGATCTCGCGCACAACGGTACGGAAGGCGAACGCAAGCTCGAACAGCGCGCCTACGATCTGGTTCTGCTCGATCTGATGATGCCGGACAAATCCGGCATGGAAGTTCTGCGCGACGTCCGGGAACGCGACCGTCACACGCCGATCTTCATGATCACCGCGTATGGCACGGTCGAAGCGGCGGTGCAGGCCGTCAAACTGGGCGCCAACGATTACCTCTCCAAGCCGTGGGATAACGAAAAACTTCTGATCGAAATCGATCGGGTGATCTCCGGCCAGCGGCTGCTCGACGAAAATACCCAGCTCAAACGGGCGCTCAAGCAGCGCTACAGCTTCCCCAATATCGTCGGCAAGAGCGACCGGATGCTGCGCGTCCTCGATCTCGTCACCCAGGTCGCCCCGAGCCGCTCCACGATCCTCATTACCGGCGAAACCGGGACCGGCAAGGAACTGATCGCCAAGGCGATTCACGCGAATTCGCCCCGCGTCGATCATGCTTTCGTTCCGGTCAACAGCGGATCGTTGCCGACGGAACTTCTCGAATCGACGCTGTTCGGACACGTGAAAGGCGCATTTACCAGCGCCGTGCAGAACAAGAAAGGCGCCTTCGAGGTCGCCAACAAAGGCACCATCTTCTTTGACGAAGTCGGTACGATCGGCGCCGAAACGCAGGCGAAGCTGCTCCGGGTCATTCAGGAGAAGGAGTTCACGCCGCTCGGCTCGAACGAAGTCCTCAAAGTCGACGTCCGCATTCTCGCCGCCACCAACGCCGACCTTCGCAAGATGGTGGAAGAGAGAAAATTCCGCGAAGACCTTTATTACCGGCTGAATGTCATCAACATCAACCTGCCGCCTCTGCGGGACCGCCGGGAAGATATCCCGCTCCTCATCCAGCACTTCCTCGAAAAGTTCAGCCGCGAGAACGAGAAGTTCCTCGATGCGAGCGGCCGCTCGGCGCTCCGTTTCGATCCCGAGGCGCTGCAACTTCTGATGGATCACACGTGGCCCGGGAATGTTCGTGAGCTGGAAAATGTCGTGGAAAGGGCCGTCGTGCTCGCGTCCACGCAGGTAATCCCGCTTGATGTCCTGCCCGACTACCTCCTGCACGCCGGAGGAATCCGCATTCGCCGCGGCGAAAATGGCGCCCTGCCGCCGGACGCTTCGCTTTTTGAGATTGTCGCGGATTTCGAACGCCGGACCATTCTCGAGCATCTGGACCGCGTCAACTGGAGCCAGACGGAAGCGGCGGAAGCGCTCCGCGTCCCGCTCTCCACGCTCAATCAGAAGATCAAGCGGCTTAATATCGACGTGAAGCGCCGCGGCGAGAAAGCCGGCGCATAACCGCGCTCTCTACGATTCCGGCCGCGCCGATGCGTAATACCCCGATCGCGTCCGGACGGTCGAGCCTTCCGGAATTCCCACCGCGACTTTGATGCGGCGGTAGGTCCCATCCTGCTTCTGATCGGTCGGAATGTAGGTAATCGTGTACTGGTTCCGAAGATCGTGCGCCACGTGGCGCGCGATCGCATCGACCTCCGATAACTCCGCCGGATAGAAAACTTCACCGCCTGTTTCAAAGGTGAGAGTATCGAGGTCGTGTTTCGCCCGCATCGCCTCGCGTTCGTTGCTCTCGTTCAGGAGTCCGATCGCGTAGATCAGCACGCCGCTCTGCTGGGCTCTGCGCGACAGACGCGCCAGCGTCTCCGCGCTGCTGTTGTCCTCGCCATCCGTTACGACCAGCAGCACCTTCTTCTCGTTTTTACCCAGCCGCGTCACGTGCGCGAGGGCCATGGCGAGCGCATCCCGCAAAGCGGTCGAACCGCTCGAGTCGATCTTGTTGAGCGTTGCCTCGAGTTCCCCGATGTTTCGGGTGAAGTCCTGAACCACTTCCGGCTGCTCGTTGAAGTTCATCACGAACTCTTCATCGCCCGGATTGGATGCGCGCACCAGCGTCAGGAGCGCCGCCGCGACCTGTGCGCGCTTGTTCCGCATGCTTGCGCTGTTGTCGATGATCAGCCCCAGGGAAACAGGCGCATCCTCGCGGCGAAAGTCCTTGATCTGCTGTGGCACGTCGTTTTCGAAGACTTTGAACGCCCGCTCCGGCAGGTTCTCGAGAATCCGCCCCTGCTTGTCCGTCACTGTGGCATGAAGCTCCACAAGACGCGTGTCGGACCGGAACGTCGCTTCGGGCGCCGAATCGTCGCCCGTGGCGGCCGGCTGCTGCTGCGCGAAAGCCATGGAGCAGCACGTCAACAACAGAATAATGAGTGCGCGATCCC
>DASZUZ010000579.1:0-18191 GCA_035547415.1 Bryobacteraceae bacterium
GACGCTCCTGTACTGTAACTGACGCTGGCCGCCGCTATGTCTTCAGGCTGCGTCGCTGTGGCAACATGAAAAGTTCGTGCGCACGATCCTGCGGCACCTGCCATATCTGCTGCGCCGGACGCTCATGGCGTCCATCGACGATGGGCTCTTCGGCATCGCGAAGGGCGCCGCTTACTCGGCGCTGTTGTCGTTTTTCCCTGTCCTGACGTCGGCCGCGACGATCTTTGTGCAGGTTCGCGCGGATTACGTCCGGCAGAACCTGGAGGCGTTTCTCGCGCAAATTCTGCCGCCGGGTACGGAAGGCGTCGTCATGCAGCAGTTCCAGAGCAGAGGTCAGCGTCCGATCGCGCTGCTGGTGATTGCGTTTCTTCTGTCATTGTGGGCGGCGTCCAGCGTGATCAAGAGCCTGATCGATGGATTCAACGCCGCTTATCGGGTTCCGAGAAACCGGTCTCCGCTGGGCCACATCGGGATGGGCATCCTGCTTGTCTTTTTCGCGGTAATTCCGCTGCTGGGCGCGTCGTCGCTGATTGTGTTCGGCGGGGAGGTAGAATCGGGAGTCCTCAACCTCATGAAGGTCGATCCGATTCTGAACCCGCTGGCGGGCTGGTGGGAACTGCTGTCCCGCGTCATGCGTTACGTGGTTGCGTTCGCGGCGACGGTGAGTCTGACGGCGATCCTTTATTTCTATGGGCCCTATCGCCGACAACGCTGGCGCGCCGTGTGGCCTGGCGCGATTCTCGCGACTATCCTCTGGCTGCTGGCGACGGCGGGATTCGCGTGGTACGTCCGCAACATCACGAACTACAACCTGCTGTACGGAAGCGTCGGGACGAGCATCGCATTGCTGTCGTGGATGTATATTCTGGCGGCGATCGCACTGTTCGGATGCGAGTTCAACGCCGAGGCTGAGCGCATGGAGATGGCGCTCGAGCACACCGTGATCCGCTGAAGACTCTTATCCTTTCAGATCGCGGAAGGCATCTTCGATCTCGCGCCTGGCGTCGGCCGTGACCGCGGTGAAGGGCAGTCTGGGCACACCGCCGTAGTAGCCGTTCAGATCCATGGCGTGTTTCAGGCCGGGAACGCCATAGAGATCGGTCACCAGGATCGAGGGGTGCGCGATGCGTGCCTGCCAGTCCACGCCTGCTTCTTCTTCGCGCGTGCGGTACGCTTCCCAGATCGCGATGGCGGCGTAAGGCGCGGCGCTCGCGAAGGCCAGAGCGGCCCCGTTGGCGCCTGACTTGAGAGCATCCCAGACCTGCGATTCGGTTCCCGCCAGTACGCTGAAGTCCTTCGGTACAGAGGCTCGAATCTGCTGGATACGTCCCTGCGGGGCGCCGCTCTCGATGACGCCGGTAATGTTCGGATGGTCCGCCAGTTTCCCGATCGTTTCCGGGAGAAGATCGACTCCGGTCAACTGCGGGGCATTGTGAATGACGACCGGGACCGGTGACTGGTCCGCGAGCGCCCGGAAATAAAGCATCTGCGATTCCGGACCGTACATCATGTTCCGGTACTGATGCGGGACGAGGCTCGTGACGGCGTGAGCGCCTGCTTCCGACGCGAGCCGGGCCAGGTTCGCCGCGCTGCGCACCGCTTCCGAACTGATATCCAGGATGATTGTCCGGCCTGACGGGATATGGGGAACCGCCAGGCGGAGGATTTCGATTTTCTCTTCCGCTTCGAGCAGAGGGCCTTCGCCGGCAAGGGAGCCGACCACGAATCCGGCCAATGACGTCCGCGACCACTTCTCGAAGTTATGCTGGACTTTGGCGCGGTAAAGCGCGCCGGTATGATCGAACGGCGTCGCGACGGACGCGAACATTCCCTGTAATTTCATCTGAACCTCCATGTTCTCAATCGACCTCGACTGCAGGCAAGCAGACAAAGAAACCACCATCGCCGATCTCTGGGAAGCAGGCTCCACAGGGATCATCGAACTCGAAGACCGGGACGACCTGGCGCGCCTGCGCGCGTTCTTCGACGACGATGCGCGGCAGCAGGAATTGCTGGCACGGTTCGGCGGGGAAGCGCAGCCGGCAGACACGAGGGACTGGGTCGCCTTCGCGCGCGAGCACCTGAAGCCGATGGAGATCGGGCAGAGGATTTTCGTGATTCCGGAATGGCGTGACGAGCCGACGCCAGCCGGACGTATCCGCATTGTCATCAATGCCGGGCTGGCCTTCGGGACCGGAGCGCACGAGACGACGCGACTGTGTCTCGAGGCGGTCGAGCGGCATGTCAAAGCGGGAGACAGCGTGATCGATATCGGCACGGGGTCGGGCATCCTCTCCGAGGCGGCGATCAAACTTGGCGCCGCGCGGGCTTTCGCGAGCGATACGGATCCGGAGGCGGTCGGCGTGGCGAAAGAGAATTTCGAACGCGCCGGTGTCCTTGTGCCGGTGTTTACCGGCTCGGCTGATGCGGTGGCAAGCGATGTGGCGGATCTGGTGGTGGCCAACATCAGTCCCGCGTGGATCGCGGAACTGGCTCCGGAGTGGGTCCGGATCCTGAAGCCGGCCGGCGTGGGCGTGTTGAGCGGATTCGAGGCGGCGGACGTGCCGGTCGTCACGGCGGCGCTCGAGAGAGCGGGAGCGCGTGTCACGGGTGAGTTCGGCGACCGCGAGTGGCGAATGGTTGAGATCCGGCGTACCTGAGAAGTAAAAACGCCGGGTACGGAAATAGTCATTCGGCTACAATTACGATTACGGCAGCGATCCCCGTAGCTCGACCAGCCGCATGACTGTGAGATCGCTATGTCTTCGGCACAAACGGCGCACTCCGGGAATCAGCTTCTTTTCAGCGGCTACGATCCCGGGTCCTTTTACGACGAACTGATCGCTCCAAACGGCGAGCCGCGGCCATGGGGCGCGCCGATGTACGAGAAGCTCGCCGGCATGCCGCTCGAAATCTTCGAAGAGCGGCGTAAACTGGCAGATCTCTCTTACCTGGTCCAGGGAATCACCTTCACGGTTTACAGCGACGGCCGCGGAACGGAACGGCTGTTCCCGTTCGACCTTGTGCCCCGGATCATCCCGCGTCCCGAATGGAACGTGATCGAACGGGGGCTCGCGCAACGGGTCACGGCGCTGAACCTTTACCTGCAGGATATTTACGGCCAGCAGCGGATCCTGAAGGACCGTATCATTCCTCGCAATCTGGTTTATTCCTGCAAGCATTTCCGGCGGGAGATGGTAGGGCTGAGCGTGCCGCGCGATATTTACGTGCACATCGCCGGAATCGATCTCGTGCGGGACTCGCATACCGGCCAGTATCTGGTGCTGGAAGACAATGCGCGGTCGCCCAGCGGCATCTCCTATGTTCTCGAGAACCGGCTCGTGATGCGGCGGACCTTTCCCCGCGCTTTCGAGCTGATGGAGGTTCTGCCGGTGGATCACTATCCGGCGGAGCTGGTTCAGATTCTGCGCAGCCTGTCGCCGCGCACGGCGGAGCGTCCGGTGATCGTCCTGCTGACCCCCGGGCTCTACAACAGCGCGTACTTCGAGCACTGCTTCCTTGCGCAGGAGATGGGGATTGAACTCGTGGAAGGCCGCGATCTGGTCGTCGTGGACGATGTGGTCTACATGAAGACCATTCACGGCCTGACGCGCGTGGACGTGATTTACCGGCGGGTGGACGACGACTTCCTGGATCCGCTCGCTTTCCGCGCCGACTCGCTGGTGGGAGTGCCCGGGCTGATGAACGCGTACCGGGCGGGGAATATCGCGCTGGCGAACGCGGTGGGAACCGGCGTGGCCGATGACAAGGCCATTTACGCTTTCGTGCCGCAGTTCATTCGTTACTATCTCGGCGAAGATCCGATCCTTCAGAATGTCGAGACGTATCTTTGTTCGGAACCGAAACAACTTGCGTATGTGCTGGAGCATCTTCCGGAACTGGTGGTCAAGGCGGTGGGCGAGTCCGGTGGATACGGGATGCTGATGGGACCTTCGTCGGACAGGAAGACGATCGAGGCGTTCCGGGAGCGGCTGCTGGCGGATCCGCGCAATTACATCGCGCAGCCGGTGATTCCGCTTTCGCGGTGTCCTTCGTTCGATCCGGCCATCGGGGGAATGAGCCCGCGGCATGTGGATCTTCGGCCTTATTGTTTGTATGACGGCGAAAAGGTGAGGATCGTACCCGGCGGACTAACGCGCGTGGCGCTGCAGCGTGGATCGCTGGTCGTCAACTCGTCGCAGGGGGGCGGCAGCAAGGATACGTGGGTGTTACGAGGTGACGAGTAGATGATGCTCTCGCGCATCGCAGATTCGTTGTTCTGGATCGGGCGATACATGGAGCGCGCCGATAACACGGCGCGCATTCTGGACGTGAATTATCACATGCTGCTGGAGCAGCCGCCCGACACGTACAAGCTGCGCTGGGATCCGCTGATTACGATTACCGGGGAAAAGGCTCGCTTCTATCAGCGGTACGAGGAGGCGAGCGCCCGCACCGCGTTCGACTTTCTCGGCTTTTCGGCGGATAACCCGAACTCGATCAGCCAGTGCATTATCTGTGCGCGAGAGAACGCGCGCACGATTCGCGATCGTATTTCGCGTGAGTTGTGGGAGGACATCAATGGCCTGTATCACAAGATCAATACTTTGCGGGATAACGGGGAAGATCTTTCGCGCTTCTGCGACGCCGTCAAGCGCGGAGGGCATCGTTTCCACGGCGTTTGCGACGCGACGCTGCCGCGCGATGACGGATGGCATTTCCTGCAGGCGGGCTGCGCGCTCGAACGCGCGGAGATGACGGCGCGGATTCTGGATGTTCATTATCATCAACTGCTCGAAGGACCGCGAATTCTGAACGAAGCGCGCAGCCACGCCTGGATGGCGGTACTGAAATCCGTTGCGGCTTACGAATTTTACAAGCGGCAGTATACGCAGATCGAACCCCAGAAAGTCGCCGAGTTGTTGTTGCTCGATTCGCGGCATCCGCGATCCGTGCGGTTCAATCTGGGGGTATTGCAGAATTCCCTGTATGCGATCAGCGGATCGGTGCCGGGCACTTATGGAAACGAGGCGGAGCGACTCACGGGACGGGCGCACGAGCGGCTGACCTACGACAGCATCGAAGAAATTTTTGCCGGGGGGCTGCACAATTTTCTCGAGGAGTTTCAGGTGGCCTGCCGCACCATCGGGGCTCAGATCACTCAGACCTATCTGTACTACGCGGTGGTCGCGTGAACCGATACAAGCTGGTTCACGTTACGCAGTTCTCGTACGACGGTCCGGTATCGGAGAGCTACAACGAACTGAGACTTCGTCCGAGACACGACGAGTCGCAGAGCTGCCTGTCGTTTCGCGTCATTACGCATCCGCACGCGAAGGCCGCCGGGCACCAGGATTTCTTCGGCAACTGGGTTCATCTTTTTCACATCCTGCCGGAGCATCGGGCGCTGCGCGTCGAGACAGAAGCCGTGGTGCTGATGCATGCGCAAGAGGCGGGGCGATCATCAGCGGTCTCGATGGGAGACCTCGATGGGCTACACGACACGCTGATCGATGACTACTTCGACTGGATGTCGCCGTCGCGCTATTGTCCGTTCCCTGCGGAGCTTTCCGAACTGGTCCGGCAAGCCGAATCGGAAGCGGACGGCAGCGCCTTCGGGTTTGCGCAGGCTGCTTCGACGCTGATTTACCGGACGTTCCGTTATCAGAAGGGCGCCACGCATGTGCATTCATCGGTCGCGGACTGCCTTGCGACCCGCGCTGGCGTGTGCCAGGATTTTTCGCATCTCCTGATCGCGCTGCTGCGGTCACGCGGACTGCCGGCGCGTTATGTGTCGGGATATCTGGTCCCGCGACAGACGGCGGACGAGCAAGGCGCCATGGAACGCGTGATCGGCGGGCTTGCGTCGCACGCCTGGGCGCAGGCGTTTCTTCCGGATGTCGGCTGGTTCGGCCTCGACCCCACGGTGGGCGAGTTCGTGGAGGCGCAGCATATCCGGATCGCGTATGGCCGCGATTATGGCGATGTGCCGCCCGTGCGCGGCGTTTATAAGGGCCACGCGGGGCAGAGTCTTTCGGTGGATGTACTGGTGAGACCCGCGCTCGATGACGAAGGCGCGGAACTGCTGCAGGAAACGGCCGCCATTCCGCCGCCCCGCGACAACGAAGGCGAACAGCAGCAACAACAGCAGCAATAGGCGTTCGCCCTCACCGATTCGGAACGATCTTTTTCGCGACCCATCGCCGGGTGCGCTCATCTGGATGGCTATGAACGTGGTGCTGCTGGGCGCAAGCGGAATGATCGGCTCCCGCATTCTGAATGAACTGATTTCGCGCGGCCACCAGGTGACGGCGGTGGTACGCGACCCCACAAAGGTGGAAGCGCACGAAAACGTGACTGCCACCGCGGGCGATATCTTCAACCCGGACAGCGTGGCGGATGCCGCTCGCGGCGGCGATGTTGTTGTAAGCGCCTACGGGCCCGGACCCGAGAATCCGGACGTGCTGCTGAATGCCACGCGCGGTCTGATTGCGGGCGTGGCGAAATCCGGCGTGAAGCGACTGGTGGCAGTGGGAGGCGCGGGCAGTCTGGAAGTCGCGCCGGGCGTTCGGTTGGTTGACACGCCGGCATTTCCGCCCGAGTGGAGAAGTATCGCGCTGCGGCACCGGGACGCTCTCGATCTGCTGCGAGCGTCGACGCTGGACTGGACGTCTATCAGCCCGGCGGCTTACATCCACCCGGGCGACCGGACGGGAACGTACCGGCTGGGGAAAGATCAACTGGTCGTGAACGATCGCGGAGAAAGCGAAATTTCCGCGGAGGACTTCGCGATCGCAGTGGCGGATGAAGTGGAAAACCCGCGCCACTCCCGCGAACGCTTCACCGCCGGCTGGTAGGAGCATTCCTCGGGCTGGAAGGCAACGATAATCGCGCGGCTTTTCCGCAAAATGTCAGGAATGCTATTTGGCTTTTCCTGATTTACAGGCCGTTCACAACGGCGCAACAACCCGCGTCACGCTTCATCGCTACATTACCTTCACGTGGGCCACGATCCCTGCTCTCCGGTCACACGCAACCAGGAATAAATCCAGAACGAGGAGCCCATTGTGAAGAGACCGAAGGTCACGTCCGCGCCTGCGCCGGCAGGCATAACGGCGTCTTCCCCGTTGGAAGACGCCAACATTCAACCACGAAGTTTCGTGAAACGACGCTCGCTGCTCAAGGGAATGGGCGCGGTTGCGACGGCCCTGCCCATCACGACCGCGCTTGCGCCGCGGGCCATGGCTGACGGCAACGAACTGACGAGAGGCGACATCGCGATTCTGCGATTTCTCTCCGCCGCCGAACAGATCGAAACCGATCTGTGGGAGCAGTACACGGAACTCGGAGGCACGCAGGACAGCGAAGAGTCGGGTGCAGGCGGAGGAAACGCTTTGTATATGGCCGCTTTGGAGATCCTCGACGAGGATATGCCGCAGTACATCCACGACAATACCGACGACGAGCAGAGCCATGTGGCGTTTCTGAACGCCTATCTCCGATCGAAGTACGCGCCCGGGGTCGATCTTTCGCCGTTTCGCAGGCTGAAAGGCAGCACCGCGCAAGGGGCTGTCAACAAGCTGCGCATCACCAACCTGATGGAACTCACCATCGATACCGCTTTCTGGTCCCGTTACCGCAGCGTCACCAATCCGGATTTCGATCCGGCCGCGAGATTCTCGCTCGCCGTGCCCAGCCTCAACAAGGGGCAACATACGGCGATTCCGAGAGACGATAACGACACGAAGGGAAGTTCGATCAGTTCCAACAACCCGATGACGCTCACGCCATTTCTACAGGCGATCGCCTTTACCGCGGGCTTTCACTTTGCCTGGATCGAACAGGGAGGGACAAGCCTCTATGCCACGCTGGCGCAGCAGGTCACGAGTCTCGAAGTACTGCGGATTCTCATCAGTATCGGGGGATCCGAGGTCATGCACTTTCAGACCTGGCAGGATAAGGCGGGGAACGCGCTGCCGCTAACCAACGTCGTCGATCCGCGGACCGGCGTGCTGGTCTCCTTCAACGATCTGACGCAGGCGAAGGGTGAGACGAATCCGGAATCCACGAACGGAGACGTGCTCCAGTCGAATCTCATCATGCCGGAGCCGGCGCACTTCATCAGCAGAGATCTGCCTCCGGTGTCGATCATCCGCCCCAGTTCTCCGGGGAAATCGGGCGCGATGGCAGCCATGAGGGGGTTCCAGAACGACGGGCTGTTCATCGGGCAGAAGAAGGATTTTCTGGATTTCGTGTTCGATCTTGCGCAGGAAGCCGACGAGGCTCGCCGGCAATATTAGGTCAGGGCCAGGCGCGCCTGATGCGTCGCCTGGCCTGATTTTCGGGTCCCGTGTAAGAATCGTTAAGCGACAACGGGAGGAGGGAACCTGACGAGTCTGGTTTGCGCCGGGCAGCAGCCCGGCGGCAGGGCGGAAGCCCTGCCCCACATGGATTACCGGGAGTTACTCTTTGTTGAGGGAGTTCAGGAGGGCGTCGAATTTTGTCTGGTTGGCAGCGACCGTTTTCGCGGGACCGGTAAATTTGATGAAAATGCTGCCGCCCGGCCCTTCCACGATCGCGGCCAGCATCCGGTAATCGGCTTTCGGGGGTTGGGGAGCCATCATCGGCCCACCGGCTCCGACATAGGTTCCGGCGACATCCATCATCGTCACGGGCAGTCCGTGCACGCTCTTCTTCGAAACCTTCGCGGGCGCGGGCTTTCCATTCACGCTGAACTGGCCATTCCACCGCGCCAGATTCGCTTCGACGCCGCCACCCTGTCCCTGTCCGAAGAAATAGACCACGCATTCAGCGTCGCCCACCGTATAAGTTGCGGCGCGCATCGGAGCAGCGCCCTTTGAAGTCCATCCGGCGGGGGCAGTCCACTTCAATCCGGCTGCCGAGTCCGCCATCAGCGCCGCTGCCGCACAGAAGACAAGAATCAGGGTTCGTTTCATTATGACCAGTCTATCGGACCATGAAAAATGGATGCGCCGCGCGCTCGATCTGGCGCGCGAGGCGGAAGAGGCTGGGGAAGTGCCGATCGGGTGCGTGCTGGTGGCGAACGAAGAGATTATCGGACAGGGGCGCAACTCGCCCATTGGACTGCTCGATCCGACCGCCCATGCCGAGATGCTTGCGCTACGCCAGGGGGCTATTGCGTGCGGTAATTACCGGCTCACGGAGTCGACGCTTTACTGCACGCTCGAGCCCTGCGCGATGTGCGCCGGAGCGCTGGTGAATGCGCGGGTTCGGACGCTTGTTTTCGGCGCCAGGGATCTTCGGTTCGGAGGAGTCCGCAGCAAATTTCAGATCGCGGACTCCCCGCTCCTCAACCATCAGGTGGAAATCATCGAGGGCGTGCTCGGCGCCGAATCGACCACCCTGCTCCAGCGCTTCTTTTCTTCGCGCCGCGGTTAGCCCGGGCCTTACGCCGGGTTCAGGACCGCTTGCAGCATGGCGCGGGCATAACCCACGTTGAACGCGAACGCCGTATAGCCGCCGCCGCCCGGATACTGCGTCTTGAAGCCCGGTTGTTCGCGGTCGTAGTCGATACCGCGCGGATGTTCGGGGTAAACCAGCCGCGGGTACTTCTGCCTCACGAGTTCTTTCATGACGGCGTACATGTTGTTGTAGCCCTCGTCGATGAAGACTTCCTCGTACTTCTCATACGGCTTGTGCACGATCACGTTGCGGTAGTGAACGTGGTTGATGCGGTCGCGCGACTGGAAATAACGGCAGACCTCGACCGGATCGTGGCCCATTTCGCGCGTGACGCCGCAATCAAAAGTGATGCCGTTCGATTTGCTGGGCACGATCTCGATCAGGCGCTTCCAGCCCTCCACCGATCCCATGATCTGCTGGGAGCCTCGACTGATCGGGGCCGGCGGATCGTTCGGGTGAAGCGCGAGCCGGACGTTCGCTTTCTCGGCTACCGGGATGACGGCCTTCAGGAAGTACGTAATGTTGGTCCACATCTCCTCGAGAGAGTGGGCGCCTTCGCGATCGAGCGGCGGCAGGTCCTTCATCTTCGCGTAATCGAAGCCGGTGTAAGATGCGCCGGAGCGGCCCGGGACTTCGTAATAGCCTTCCATCGCGCGATGCGCGTACCAGTTGTACTCCATGACCGGCAGCCCGCATTTGCCGGCGACGACGATGGAATCCTTCACCTTCTCGATGGCCTGATCGCGGCCTTCCTTCGCCGCGATTACGCTGTAGGGAAAGCCGAACATGATGTTGGCGATGGTGAGGCCACCCGCCTTCGCCTTGTCCATGTAGGCGCGCAGTTTCGATTCTTCCCACGGCGTGGGGCCCATGGCGCCAATCGCATAGTTCACGCCAAGCTGTTTGATCCGGCGAATCCGTTCCTCATCGGTATTGCCGCCGGCAGCGAGCGCTCCGTTTCCGTATTCGAGGCAGATTTTCGGGGTATCGGGGCCTTCGCCCTTCATGCCCATGGGCGCTTTTTCAGCGGCGGCTGACGCGGAACTCTCAGAGAGCGCGGCTGCGCTCACTCCCACGGCCCCCAGACCCACCGTCTGGATGGCACGTCTTCGGGTTACTTTATCTGACATATTGCTGCCAGTATATGTCGCTCAGGCCAACGAAGCTGCCTGCATGCCGCGCTTCGCTTCATCCGTCGACATCATGGCGTCCCAGACGGAGCCGGTACGATAATTCTCCGCCATGAGCAGAGAGATTCCGAGGTCGATACCGATAACGTCAGGGCTCGTCCAGTTCGCGTGAGGATGGAAGGCGTCGGAGAAGCCGTAACGTCCCCAGACGCGCGAACCGAATTTGTCGAATGTCGTCTCGAGGACGGTCATGCACGGTTCCGGCAGGAAAGGAAGCGAGCCGGCGGCGGCGCACGGGACTACGGTTCCGTCATACGCGGGGCGCGAATCGAATCCGCCCCACGGGCTGTATCCGATGCGGGAATCCGATGCGGTTACGCCCCAAAGGGAGTTGCTGTACCAGGGGAACTGCTTCGCGAGGGAGACGCAGTGGATGCGATGGGCTTCGGTCGCCAGGCGGGAATTCTGGAAGTAATTGGCATATTTATCGCGCCGCTGCCGGAAATCGAAAAAAGCGTGGGAGTACTGGTGCGTAAACAGCGGTGTATCGGAGTCGATCCATTTCAATCCCGCGTAAGTTCGCGTAGGACGGCGCCATGCGTCCCAGGAGCGGGCGGGAATCGGATTCGTTTTCGATCCGAGCGCGAGCAGGTACATCGCCATAAGTTCCGAGTAGGAGTCCCAGCGATACGGAAGAAATCCGGATTCCGGCGTCCACCCGTGCGAAAGAGTATCCGATTCGTTCAGCATCCATTTCCAGTTGACACGGTCCAGGATTTCGTTGGCGAGACGATCGATTTTCGATGTGTCGAAATGCGCGCGGGCATGAATGAGGCCACAGAGCAGCCAGGATGTATCGACGGATGAAATCTCGCAGTTCCACGCGCGGTCGCCGGTCCGCATGTCGATGAAGTGGTAATAGAAACCCTGCTGTGTTTCCATTCGCGCCAGATGTTCAAGCGTGCGTTCCACGCGCTCGAGCGCCACGGAACGGGGAATGTAGCCGCGGCGGTCACCGGTGGCGAGCGCACTGAGGCCGAATCCCGTGGCCGCGATGCTTGCCACGATGCGGCGGTCTTCTTCGTAGGAGTTGCGGGCGCGGTCCTTTACCAGTCCGGTATAGGGGTCGGCTTCGTAGTAGAAATAGCGGACAGCTCGTCTCTGTACGTCGTCCAGCAGGCGTTCGCGATTGGTGGATGCGCGAGCGGATTTGATCAGGAACGATGAAGATGCAGCCGCAATGCCGGACTGAACGAAACCACGCCTTGAGATCAATCTACTACCAGTGTAGATTCTACCTCATCCTTCTGCAACTGGTCTTTTGGTTCCCGAGCTTCTTCGATGTCCTCCGCGATCAGGGCCGGTACGCGCTCCTGGAGGAGATACTCCGCCGCCTGTATCAGAGGATCCGCATGGAAGCGCTTCTGAACCGGTCCGCCGAGTACGGCGGCGTTGATCGCGAGAAGCGTCATTCCCTGGTGGTGCGCCATATACGCCCGGACGAGAACGCCTTCCCCGCGCCGTCCGGAACGGGGAGACGGCGTGAAATCGATCGATTCATAAAAGCCGTACTGTCCTATCCAGCCCTTTTCGGCCAGAAGGCGCGCATTTTCGATGGCCGACAGGGGATCGACCGTAAGCGCCAGCATGGTTGCGTACGGGCTTACCACAAGGCGATCGGAAAAATCCCGGCGGGCCGCAACCACCGGCACGCCGAACGCGTGGTACTGGTAATTCAGCAGGCTGTCCCGGGCGTTGTAGGCGGATTCGGAGATGCCCCACGGAATGCGCCGTTCGCTCGCGTGGTGCTTCTGGATTTTGATGACCGACCGGCAGCTCTCATGCAGCAGCGTGCCTTCCCAGGTCTTCATGAACAGGTTGGGCATCAGGTATTCGAACATGGTGCCGCTCCAGGAAACCAGGCATCGCTGGCCTCGCCAAAGCGTCAGCTTGCGACCGAGGTGGAACCAGGCTTCGCGCGGCAGTTCTCCTTTCGCGATTCCGATGAGGACGGCGGTGCGGGATTCCGAGGCCAGAAGGTCGTAATACGACTCATCCCGGCATCCATCCGCGTCGCAGCCGATCCGCAGGAGTTTGCGGTCGTCATCGAACAGGAACGAGAATTCCATCTCGTCTACCCATTGAGCCGAAATCGCCGCGCTTTTCGCCCAGGATTCGAGGAGACCTGCCGCTCGCGCGCGCGCGACGGCGAGGCTGTCGACCAGCGTTTCCATCGCCTGCCGCGTTAAATCGTGCATCCGGAGATCGGAGGAGAGAGTCTTTCGGATCTCAGCGTCGATCCTGTCGTAGTGCTCCGGGAGAGCGGACCACGCCACATCCGCGCGGAGCAGATTGAGCAGCGGTTCGAGCGCCGGACGGTTGAAGCAGAACCGAAATTCGCGTTCCCAGGGTTCGCAGAGCCAGGGAGCATAGTGACAAAGCTGCTGGAGCAGGTTCTGCAGTCGTTCCACCAGCCGGTCGGACCAGTAGCCGGGAAGGTTTTGCGCAAGAGTCTTCGCGGCGGCAAGAGACTCGGTCAGAAGGCCTTCCCAGAAAAAGAGGTCCGTCGGTTCGGAATTGAACTGCCGCTTCAGAGAGTCGAGTGCGCGAATGACGGAATTTCCGCGGCTATCGGGCGGTAACGCGTTCCGGATTCGTTCGGCGTGGTCCCGCAATCCCTGAAGGTCCTGCTGTGTGACCACTTTGCGCTTCGGTGCGTCGAGGCAGGCCTGCTTTGTGACGAGCAGCGATGCCGCCATGTTGCCGCTGTCGACGCTCGAGATGTATCGGGGATCGAGGGGCGTCAGTTCCCGGGTGTCGTACCAGTTGAAGAAGTGACCGCGATACCGCTCCAGCTTCCCCAGACTTTCCAGCGTTCGGCCGGTCATCAGGGCAAACTCTTCGGCGGAGATGTGGCCGAAATCGAGAGCCGAGACGTAAGCGTTCAGCTGCAACCCCATGTTGGTCGGCGACGAACGATGGGCCTCGAGCGGCGGCAACTCCTGAATGTTGTCGGGAACGAGCCAATGGCTGTCTTCCGTCGCCTGATCGGCAAAGTAACGCCACGTGCGCAGGGCAGTATCCCGCAGGAATGCGATATCGGAGGAGGTCAGGCTGTCCGACTTCGCGGGACGCGCATCCAGCCACAGGCCAACGAGCGGCGCGACGAGCCACAATTCCAGCAGTACGAAAGCGAGATCGCTCCAGGGCGCATCCCCCGGGATGAAAAACATCAGAACCAGCGCAAGCACCGAAGCGCCCATCAGGTAAACATTCGAAAGGCTCAACCCTGTGCTCTTCGCCGATTCGACGGCGGCCATGCTCTCCCACTCCAGGAGGTGCTTCTTCGTGATGAACTGCCGTACAAGCGTTCGCCCGATCGCATCGGCCATGAGAAGCGCCTGATGCGGGAGGACTGTCAGCGTCAGAAGCGCATCGAGATGCCCGCGCGCGAAACGGTAGGCCACTTCGCGCGAATACGGCCGGATGTAGCGGGGCGGGGGAATACGAATCGCCGCGACAATCAGGTCGAACCACACGGGCAGCACAAAAAGAGCGAGACCCACGATGCTCCATGCCAGCGGCGAGCCAGGGATAATTGTCCATGCCGCGACGAACAAAGTCAGCAGGGACAGTTCCATCAGGCTCCGGCGAAGATTGTCGAAGATCTTCCACCGCGACATCAGCCCGAGGGGATTTGGTTCCGTGCCGCCGGCTGACGGAACGCGCGGCAGGAGCCATCGAACGATTTGCCAGTCGCCGCGCACCCACCGGTGCTTGCGCTTTGAGAAGGCTTCGTAGCGGGCAGGGAAGTCGTCGATGACTTCCTGATCGGTCACGAGCCCGACGCGTACATGCTCGCCTTCGATCAGGTCATGGCTGAGCAGAGTGTTTTCCGGAAAGCGGTCGCCGGCGGCGGCTTCAAACGTTGCGAGATCGTAAATCCCTTTCCCCGTAAATGAGGCGCGTCCGAAAAGGTCCTGGTAGACGTCCGAGACGGCCGCGACATAGGGATCGTAGCCAACCTGACCGCTGTAAATGCGCGCAAGCCGCGATTTGACGGAAGACTGGACGCTCACGCCGACGCGGGGCTGGAGCAGACCATATCCTTCGCTGACAACTTTTCTTACTGGGTCGAGTACGGCCCGATTCAGGGGATGCGCCAGCGTTGCGATCATCTTGCTCGCGGTGTCACGAGGCAGTTGGGTGTCGCTGTCGAGCGTGATGACATACTTCACGCCATGCGCGGCGCTCAGATTACCCACCTTCACGGAGAATGCATCGCCATGGCCCAACAAGTAACGATTGAAATCGTTCAGCTTGCCGCGCTTGCGCTCGTGACCCATCCACCGCTCTTCCGACGGATTCCAGAGCCGCGGACGATGAAAAAGATAGAAGTTTCCGGGGTAGCGCTGGTTCAGCCGCTCCACGCCTTCGATGCAGGCATCGATGAGCGTGTCTTTCGGGGTTTCCTGCTGGTCGGCATCCGGAAAATCCGTGAGCAGCGCGAACAGGATATTCGGATCGCGGTTTGCGAGATAGTGTATTTCCAGGTTTTCGAGAAGACTCTCGACGTTTTCGCGCGAAAGCAGCAGCGTCGGCACGACCACGAAGGTCTTATATTCTTCCGGCACGCCTTTGCTGAAGTCGTACCGGGGCAGGCGGCGCGGGGGCAACGTGAACGTGACCAGCGGATTCAGAATCGCAAGCGCCACGTGGAGGGCTGGAAGAATCAGCAATACCAGCCACCAGGCCGGCGTCGCGCGCAGGATGAAAGCGGCTCCCGCGAGAATCAGCGCTGTAAAGACCGCCGCCGAGGCGAGATAACTGAAACCCGGCCGGCGTACGATAAACCGGCGGAACCCGAGGCCGGCGTAGCGGTAGCCGCACTGCTTGCGCCACGATTCGCGACCCTTGTCGATGAGCCAGTATCCGATGTGGCGCTTTTTCGATCCCGCCTCCTGGCTCGCGGACACTTCGATCGCGAGCTTCGCGACGCGTTCTTCCGCCAGTGCGGGATCTTCATTCTTCTCGCGGCTCTTGCGCCCGGTGACTTCGACCGAATGCCGGTACATGTCACGCGTGTCGAAATCCATGCGCGCGTAATCCCCGGAAGGATCATCGCGGAGGATCCGGTCTACATGCGAGATTTTCTCGACAATGTCCTTCCACGTGAGCTTTTCGAGATCGCGCAGAGAAGAAATCGCGTTGCGGACAGCCGATTCGCGAGGCTCCTTCTGCCGTATCTCGCTCGCCACGCGGCTGATCAGCGCGAACCGGATGAGGTGAATTCCCGCCCAGAGCTCGGCCAGCGTCAGATGCCGCTCCTGCTGGTATGCCGCGAAGAAGGCCTCGATCATGTCTCCATCGAGTTCCCTCGATGTGAAGTCCACTAATTCCAGAGCGGCGCGCTCGATACGCGGCCCGCCGTCCGGAAGATGCGGAAGAACGTGATAATACCGCGGCGGAATCGCGTTCTTCACGTCCCGCAATCCGGCATGAAGGTCCGGGAAGTTGTCGACGATCCATGCCGTCAGCGTGGGTGACGCGTCATCGGAACGAGCAGCGTTGTCGACGAATTCACGAAGCGCCTTGTCACAATCGGCGATACGATCACCGAGTGCGTAGCCGTGGGTCTGCGGCGCGCACTGGCCATCGCGGGCAAGCCGTTGAGCGAGATCGGTGAGAGATGTGGAATTCATCGGTAATTGGCTGCCTGAAGTTCGAACATTTCGGCGTATTTACCGCCGCGGGTGACCAGTTGTTCGTGGGTTCCCTGCTCGCGGATGGCGCCGTCTTCGAGAACGACGATGCGATCCGACATTCGAACGGTCGAAAACCGGTGTGAAATCAGGATCGCCATGCGCCCCTCCGTCAGTTCGGAGAATCGCCGGAACACCTCGTACTCCGCGACGGCATCGAGCGCCGCCGTCGGCTCGTCGAGGATCAAAACCTGCGCATCGCGCAGGTAGGCGCGCGCCAGGGCGAATTTCTGCCACTCGCCTCCGGAAAGATCCACGCCACCTTCGAACCTGCGTCCCAGCATCTGATCGAACTGGCGCGGGAGCTTGCGCAGGATCTCGTCCGCGCGGCTCTTGTGGGCAGCTTCTCGCAGCTTTTCCTCGTCGTCAAGGTGGTCGAGGCGGCCCACGCCGATATTCGTACGCGCCAGCATGTCATAGCGCACGAAATCCTGGAAAATGATCCCGATTTCCCTCTGGAGGCTGTCAACGTCGTAGTCGCGCAGGTCCACGCCATCGAGAAGGATCCTACCTTCTGTTGGATCGTAGAGGCGCGCCATGAGTTTCACAAATGTAGTTTTCCCTTGACCGTTCGCGCCGACGAGGGCAATGCGTTCGCCCGGTTCAATGCGAAAATTCAGGTTCTTGAGGATCTGGCGCTCGACGCCGGGGTAATGGAATCCGACATTCTGGAATTCGAATCCCTGCCGAATCGGACGCGGCGCGGGGATAGCGTCTTTGCGGGATTCGATGCCCGGCTTCATGGCGAAGAATTCGAGCAGGTCCGTCAGGAAAAGGGCCTGATCGGCGATGCTGGTGAATGTCGAGAAAACCGCCTGAATCTGGCCAGCGGAACCCGCGATCGTGTTGATCAGAAACTGCAATTCGCCGACAGAAATTCTCCCCTGCACAGCCTGTATGACCACCCACGCATATGCGCCGTAGTAGCCGAGCGATCCGACAATCGCAAAAAATGTGCCCCAGCCAAGCCGGCGGCGCGCCATGCGCTTGTTCTCGTCGATGAGGGTATCCGTAAGATCGGAGAAGCGCTCTCGCAACCAGGGAGCGAGCCCGAAAATCTTCATCTCCTTGGCGGATTCGCGGCTGGTACCGAGCACTCGCAAATAGTCGAGTTCGCGGCGAAGCGGTGTCAGCCGGAAAGCGAGCGAGTATCCAAGAAACGCGAAATGGCTTTCGCCGAGGAAGCTGGGCACCACGCAGACGACGAGGAAAAGCAACAGAAGCGGATTGTAGAAAACGAGCGCAATGGCCAACGATGCCAGGGTGACGAACTGCTGGATCAGATTGCCGATCGCGTTCAGCATATTGATGCGATCGGTGGCCTGAACGCGCGCGCGCTCCAACTTGTCGTAGAAGACGGGATCTTCAAAGGAAGCAAGGTCGAGTCTTGCGGCGTGCCGCATGATCCGGAGGCTCACTTCCCTGCTGAAGTTGTCGGCGATTCGGCCGTCAAAGTAGCCGATGGCTCGTCCAAGAACATTGCCCATGCAGGCGAGGCCGAACTCCGCCGCGAGCCAGAACCAGATGGCTTGCGGGAAAGGCTCAGCGGGGTTTTTGACCTTCGCGACAACCATGTCGATGATGGTTTTCGCGACCCAATAGGTGGCGACGGGAACGAGCGCGGTCAGAACGCGGCAGAGAAGTTCGCCGGCTACAACCGTATGACCCGAGTCCCAAAGCAGTTTGAGAACCGGCGGAATGTTGCGAAGAGCGGCAGCGCGATCACGCCAACCCTTACGTTCTGAAGGATCCATAGTCGAAGTGGAGCGGAATCGGCAAGCACCGGGTAATTAATTCCGTTCGATTAAATCCAAGTGCAGTTATAAAGCCAACGTAAGTTTTCTTACTATATGTT
>DASZUZ010000580.1:0-4803 GCA_035547415.1 Bryobacteraceae bacterium
GAATCGACGATTCCGGATCCAGGGCTTTGTACTGGTCCTGCGCGAAGTAGTCCGGTTCCGCGTTGTGGCCGAGCGTGTATTCGCCGGCGGAAACCGGCTCCTCGCCGGAAAGGATTTTGATCAGGGTGGATTTCCCCGCCCCGTTCACTCCGACAAGCGCGATCCGGTCGCCGCGTTCGATGTTGAACGACGCCCCCGAGAATACCTGCTTCTCTCCATAGCTCTTCGCGACGTTTCTGAATTCGGCCACGATGCGGCCGCTCGGCTTCGGCTGCGGGAACCGGAAATGAATCGTTTTCTCTTCCGGCGGCAGTTCGATGCGCTCGATTTTCTCCAGTTCCTTAATGCGGCTCTGTACCTGCTTCGCCTTCGTCGCCTGATAACGGAACCGGCTGATAAATGCCTCGAGTTGCTCGATCCTCTCCCGCTGATTGCGATACGCCGCCTCCAGTTGGGCGCGGCGGTCCGTCTTCTGTTGCTCGTATTTCGAATAGCCGCCGGTGTAGAAATAAACGCGCTTGTTCCAGAGTTCCGCGATCCGGCTCACCGTCACGTCCAGGAAAAACCGATCGTGCGAGATCAGCACGAACGCGTTTGGATAGCCTTCCAGATAAGATTCCAGCCAGTTGCGCGCATCGAGATCGAGGTGGTTCGTCGGCTCGTCCAGCAGCAGCAGATTGGGTTCTTCCAGCAGGAGCTTTGCGAGCGCGATCCGCATCTGCCAGCCGCCGGAAAACTCTTCCACCCGGCGCTCCCAGTCTTCGCGTCGAAACCCCAGGCCCGAAAGGACGCCTCCCACGCGGGATTCGATGTTGTACCCGTCCCGCGCCGTGAACTCGGCCTGGACCTGGTGATACCGATCCGCGATCTGCTGATACTCGGGGCTGTTGTGGTCCAGCTCCCCCATCCGTCGTTCGAGCGTCTGCTGCTCCGCCTCCAGCGCTCGGATATCGTCGAAAACTGAAAGACATTCCGCGAATACAGTGCGGCCGGTCAGGTTAATGCCGTCCTGCGGCAGATAGCCTGCCCGGAGGCCTTTCATCGCATTGACGGAACCGTAGTCGAGGCCCTCAATGCCGGCGAGAACCTTCAGCAGCGTCGATTTTCCCGTGCCGTTCGCGCCCACTATGCCGACGCGCTCCTTCGGCGTGATGAGCCAGTTCAGGTTCTCGAAAAGGATTTTGGGGCCGAAGCGTTTTCCGGCTTCGGTGAGTTGAATCATGTTCGTTTATAAAGGCGTCTGGCGATCAGAGCCAGTACTGCCATTTTCCCGCAAGCACTACGTAGGCCGCGAGTGCCCCGTTCGTGACCGCATGCGCAATGATGCAGTCCCAAAGGTTTTTCGTGCGGACCATCCACCAGTTGTAGATGATTCCCGTGATCAGGCCGACGTCCCAGAAGGAGCCGTGCTCGGCTGCGAAGAGGACCGCCGTCAGCCAGAAAGCCCTCGGCGCGTAAGCTCCAAGTGGCACGCTTTCGAAGTTCTCTGCGTCGATGAGCCACCGCATCAGCCAGCCTCGCCAGAAGAGTTCCTCGAGAATCGGAACGGCGATCACGCTGATGGCGATGCGAAACAGCAGAAACATGGGATCGATTTTCGACGCCGGCGGCGTCGTTCCCTCGGGATGTCCGACGAGTGGGTTATTGAAAAGGATGGACTGCCTCCACCCGGGGGCGATCACATCCGGACCCACCCAGATCGCAAAGACGGCAATCCCCAGGAGGAACGCAATCAGCGGTTGCGAGGGTCTGCCTCGCAGCGGTTCGCGGGAAACCGCCACAATGGCGCCCATCGAGATCAGAAAACGAATCGGAGCGGCGATAGGAATAACGTGCTGCAGCGAGAGAAGAACGATGAAGACAAAAAAGGGGAGTATAAACGGGATTGCGGGATATCGGCGCAATCGGCAATTGTAGCGAACACCCTCCTGGATACGCCCGATCTATAACGTATGGCTAAGACCTCTCCACACCCGGGGGCGGATATCGCCGGCGTACGGCTCAGGGCCTTGCACGCCTGATCAGGCCCCTGAGAGTCCCGAGGCTGAGCGAAATGTTCGACTTCGTACAACTGAACTCGGGGGGGGGAGGGCTCATGCCTCGTGGCTGCACCCTCACGTCGGCCGGGCAACTCCACGCTTGATCGATCTCGACGTTCGAAAGTCCACCCACTGGAACCCGGAAACAAATGACTGATCTCTGGGTAAGGGCCGCAAGGCGATTTTTTTCGATGAGACAACTCTGGCCCCAGCGATAAGTGGCCCGAATCGGACCGATGAGCGGGGTTATCTTGTTGCGAGGTAGTAATTTCCTCAGTTAGATTGACTGAGATGCCAATCCGCCGAACCGTGCTGTTCATAGCGCCGTTGTTGCTGGCTCTTGCGCTTCTTCTGTTTGTTCCCGAACATATCTTTGCCCAAACGGCCCCTCCTCAGACGGGCGGCGAGGCGCGCCTGATTCTGCCGGACCTCGGTCAGGGAACATTCCTCGGCGTTAGCGGCCGGGCTCTTCTGATGGGCGGCTTACTCATCTGCGCCTTCGGGCTGCTCTTCGGGTTTGTCACCTATTTGCGGCTCCGCGACCTGCCGGTTCATCAGTCCATGCGGGACGTATCGGAACTGATCTGGGAAACCTGCAAGACCTATCTGCAGACGCAGGGTAAGTTCCTCCTGATTCTCGAGATCTTCATCGGCGCGATCATTCTGTTCTACTTCGGCTATTTCGAACATTTTGAAGCCATCAAGGTGATCGTAATTCTGCTGTTCAGCCTGATTGGCATCGGCGGCAGCTACAGCGTCGCGTGGTACGGCATCCGCGTGAATACTTTCGCGAATTCGCGGACCGCCTTCGCCAGTCTCCCGGGCAAGCCCTATCCCTGCTACGCGATCCCGCTGCGCGCGGGCATGAGCATCGGCATGGTGCTGATCAGCGTGGAACTCCTGATCATGTTGTGTATTCTCCTGTTCATCCCTGGAGATTACGCCGGGCCGTGCTTTATCGGGTTTGCGATTGGAGAATCGCTCGGCGCGGCGGCTCTGCGCGTCGCCGGCGGTATTTTCACCAAAATCGCCGATATCGGCTCGGACCTGATGAAGATCGCGTTCAAGATCAAAGAGGATGATGCGCGCAACCCCGGCGTGATCGCGGATTGCACCGGTGATAACGCCGGCGATTCCGTCGGGCCCAGCGCGGACGGCTTCGAAACGTACGGCGTCACGGGCGTCGCGCTGATTTCGTTCATCCTTCTGGCCGTCACCAATCCGCTTGTTCAGGTCCAACTGCTCGTCTGGATTTTCGCGATGCGCATCATGATGGTCATCTCGTCCGCCGGTTCCTACTTCATCAACGCATCCATCGCGAGAAGCCGGTATGAGAACGCGGCGAAGTTCAATTACGAAGCGCCTCTTACGTTTCTCGTCTGGCTGACTTCCCTGGTATCGATTGCGCTCACCTACGTTGTTTCATATTTCCTGATCCCCGACCTCGGCGGCGACACGACATTGTGGTGGAAATTGTCGAGCGTCATCACCTGCGGCACCCTGGCCGGCGCGATCATCCCCGAACTCGTCAAGGTATTTACCTCAATGGACTCCCGGCACGTGCGCGAAGTCGTCATATCTTCGCGCGAGGGAGGCGCTTCGCTCAACATTCTCTCGGGATTTGTAGGCGGCAACTTCAGCGCCTTCTGGCTCGGTCTTGCCATGCTGCTCCTCATGGGGGCCGCCTACCTCGTGAGCACCGCCGGCCTGGCGACCCTGATGGTTGCTCCGGCGGTTTTCGCCTTCGGCCTGGTTGCCTTTGGCTTCCTCGGCATGGGTCCTGTCACGATCGCGGTCGACTCTTACGGCCCGGTCACCGATAATGCCCAGTCCGTCTACGAACTTTCGCTCATCGAGCAGATTCCGGGAATCGAGCAGGAACTGCAATCCAAATTCGGCTTCAAACCGGACTTCGAGCGCGCCAAGGACAACCTCGAAGAAAACGATGGGGCTGGCAACACGTTCAAGGCGACGGCGAAACCGGTACTGATTGGAACCGCGGTCGTCGGCGCGACAACGATGATCTTCTCGATTATCGTCGCTCTCACCAATGGACTGACTCAGAATCTGCAGAACCTGTCGATTCTGTATCCGCCATTCCTGCTCGGCATGCTGGCCGGAGGCGCCGTTATTTATTGGTTCACGGGAGCAGCCACGCAGGCGGTCACCACTGGCGCGTACCGGGCCGTCGAATTCATCAAGAAGAACATCCGGCTCGAGGGCGTAACCAAAGCTTCGGTGGCGGATAGCAAGACGGTGGTCGCCATCTGCACGCAGTACGCGCAGAAAGGAATGTTCAATATCTTCCTCGCCGTTTTCTTCGCTACCCTGGCTTTTGCGTTCGTGGAGCCATTCCTGTTCATCGGCTACCTCATATCCATCGCCCTGTTCGGGCTATACCAGGCGATCTTCATGGCGAATGCCGGCGGCGCCTGGGATAACGCGAAAAAAATCGTCGAGACGGAGTTGAAGCAGAAAGGAACGCCGCTGCACGATGCGACCGTAGTAGGAGATACCGTCGGCGATCCGTTCAAAGATACGTCGTCCGTCGCGCTGAATCCGATCATCAAGTTCACAACCCTGTTTGGACTCCTCGCGGTGGAACTGGCGGTCTCGCTAAGCGAGCAACAGGGTACCGCGTTGGGGCGGTATTTATCGGCGGTGTTCCTGCTCATCGCGCTCGTCTTCATCTGGCGATCCTTCTACGCCATGCGGATCGAACGCGAATAATTGGAGTTCAGTCCTCCTGATCTTAGCCCGTAGC
>DASZUZ010000581.1:0-6357 GCA_035547415.1 Bryobacteraceae bacterium
TGCCTGGAACGACTGTTTACGGCTGCCCAGTAAGTCTTCCGCAGCCCGGGCGAGATCATCGCGGCTTCTCTGGGTTTCGCCTGTCCTCTCCTGCAGCAACTGAACAAGCTGCGAACTCGTGAGGTACTGGGTCGCATATTGCTGTCGCTGCGCAGTAGTGAGCTTCGCCTTGTTATCCGTGTCCCTCGCGTCATCATCGCGCAGAGCGCGGAGCGCCTGATCGCGCCTGGACCGGGCGCGCCCGAGTTCCTCCTGCTGACCTTCGAACGATGAAAGCCGCCGCGAATCGGCCTCATACGCCTGCCGCACCAAGTCGGCCGAGGCCGCTGCCTGCGCATCAGCCAGCGTTTTATCGCGGACGGCCAGATACCCCTTAATCGCGCCGTTGCCGTACTTCAGATCCCGATCGGCGGCTGTCCTGAGTTCATCATCGTTCGGCCCCCGGAAATACTGAGTCGCCGCGCTGACCCCGGGAACATTCGCGTAAACCCATCCGTCAATGCGCGCGAGCGCATGACTCACAAAATCATCAGCCTTCCCGGTTGCGACTTCGAGAACCTGCTCAATCTTGGCCCCGAAGGCCTGAAGCCACGAAAAATCGGTAAAGAAATCTTTGATCTCGAGCAGATGGCGCCGGAAGTTATAGATCTGCTTCGTGCTGGTCTCATCCAGCGTCAGCCCGAAGTCCTCTACATGCTTCGATCCCTCAGCAAAGCGCGAATTGAGCTGCTGCAGCGCCTCCGCCGCCTTGTCGCTGCCGAACAACTGAACAGCCGCCTCGGCTCTTTTGATCGGATCCTCGATGCTCGCGAACGCCTGCGCAATCTTCTGCAGCGCCTCGGCTGACGGGAATCCGCTATAGTAACCGCCGATTCCGAGAGCCCCAAAGGCTTTCTTTGTATCAGATGGGTTCTTCTCGAATTGCGAGCTCAGAGCGGCCTGAATATCGCGGATCGTTCCGGCATCGCCCCCACTGAGCCGCGCCGTCGCATCAATGATTTGAAACTGATGGTACGCGCCGGCGGCATCAACGGACGAGCCATTGATCTTGAGATCAGAGGCCGCGGCGGAAAGCGCCTGCCGCTGGATAAGCTTAGCCCGCGCGTTCGCGAGCTGGACCATCTTCTCGATCAGAACGCCGACAGCAATTGTCGTAGCTGTGAAAATGGACGGATTCAGGGCGAGACGGACTGCCCGAAAGGCATCCACAAGCAATTCTGCCGCGCCGGCCTGCTCACGAATAGCGGCCGTATTTCTCCCGATCGCGGCGGCCGCCGCGACGTGAGCCGCCACGAAAGACGCTACGGCCTGCGTGGCGGCGATAAACGAGCGAGAGAAGCTCGCCGCGATCGCGATGATTCCAGCGCTGATGCCGGACATCACGCGCCCAATGCCGCCGAGCGCCTTCTCCCAGATATCGATGATGCGCTGACCGATATCCCGCGCCGCGCGTTCCGCGCCATCCTGAGCCTTCTTGAACTTTGCTTCCGCCGGCGAAAGATCTGCATCAACGATGACCACGGTTGAACTGTTGCTGTCGTACACTTTCCGCCCTTTCCTCCGCCTTTTCCTGTTCGTACTTCGCGACTTCGCCCCGGATCACGACCAGCACGGAAAATTCATCCGCCCGAACGTCATCGAGCGTCATCCGGAAGCCGCATTCCAGAGCGGCTTTGATCTGGAGAGCCCGGCGAATACAGAGGCCCGATTCCGTTTCCATGGCATCCTCAAATCTGGTCAGCAAGCAGCCCGCACAGCGCTCGCCGTCCGGGACGGCATTCTCCGGAGTATCCGGGCAGAGGCTAGGCCCTTCGCACAGCTCATCCTTGCGGAGAAGCCAATGGACCAGATATGTGATGGATGGCTCGTCGGGCCAGGGTTCGCCGGGTTCTAAAAACTTGCGTCGTCGTCGCTCGCCTGCAGATCGGCGATCAGCTCGCTAATGACGGCCGCTTTGTGAATAATCGGAACACCAGCCGCATAACCCTCACTTCTCACTACGAGCTTGTCGTACAGAGCCCCGGAAGGCTCCAGGAGAACCCGGATATTCTGCAACCGTCGTTCATCCGTCACGCGCACGCTGGAGCGAGAATATTCGACAATCTGCGCCTGAGTCGGAATCCTCAGCTCATGCAACAGATCGCAGCCGAGCGCCCGAAACCGGACAACGTAAGCGTCTCCGCTCCGGGCCGTCTCGATATCGCTGGTTGCCTCCAGCTTACCGATCAGCGCAGCGGCCTCGTACTTGTCAAATTCGGGCCCGTCAGTGTCAACCCGGATTTTCTCCAGTAAGTCGAGATCCGCCGCTTCGGACCCAGATGCGTCATAGCTCGATTTGCCACGTCCCAGACTCCGCTTAATGGTGGATGACTTCCGGTTGCGTTCACACCATGCCGCGTCGATCCCGAATTTGACCTGCGCCATCTTCTTCGTCGCGCCGCTCTGCACTCCGATGGCAATAGCCTTTTCGATGTCAAACTGAAGCGCCGTTTGTGCTTCCATTTCTGTGCTCCTTTATGTGTGGCGGCCGAGCTGCTGCTGCATCTCCGCCAAAACTTTCTTTTTGTCCGCCCGGCTGAGGCCGAGCATCCCTTCAACCGCTTCCGAGCGTTTCGCCCGCAACTCCGCAGTCCCGTCATTGAACGCGATCACCGCGCGCGTCCTATTCACTTCCGTTACAGCAAGAGCGTCCATAGTGTGGCCGGTCAACCGAAGATCGCGTTGTGGCTTCGCGCCCGCCCTCGCCTTCTGCCGCTGATAGCCGCCAACCAATGGCTTCGCAGGCTGATCCTGCACGTTAACCGCATGCCCAATGCGTTCCTTCATGGACGCGAGGGCGATTTCACCGACGCGGCGCATGTCGATTTCCGGAAGAGCAATTCTCGACGGCCGCCGGACCGTGACCTGAAACATCGGTGTTACGCACCCCCTTTCGAGGAAGAAAAAGCTCAATGTCAGCCATTTGAAGAATGCCGGCAGTAGACTTCCGAAGCGACTCGATCCCACCGCATGACCAGATAAGAGACTGGACGGATGTCGATGGCCGATACGCCCGCCGGAACACAGCGTGCGCCCGGGCAGCCGCGGAGGTGGGCGAGCCGGGATCTTCAGCGTCAACGTTTATGGCAAGCATCGGTCGTTTCGCCTTCACGGCATTGCTCCAATCGGGTCCCGCATCAAAGCAGGCAACAGCACCAACATATGGCTCTCCAATGGGGGGAATGCAATGGGGGAACTCCTTTTTTCTCCCCCCATCAGGATTCCCCCCACCCAGAACAGCTTCAATACGAATACTCATCACCGACCTGTCAGCCAACTCCCCGCGCCGCCACTGTCGGAAGTTCTTCTTGTCGACACGCGCGGCTCGATAGATCGAGCCAATGCTGGCGCGTTGACCGCGCTGTCTGGAGCGCTGAAGGAATTCCTGCAGCAACACCTCCCTTTGCACTGAGTTAATTGGCATTTTGGAGAGAGAATCCGCCCGTGGAATCCCCCCGGGAGCAATCGAGGTTTCGGGAGAGCGCCCCTGCACGCGGGACCACCGCCTCGCACTTCAAACGTTCATCCCCCGAAGACCTGATCTCCACCGGTAACGCTCGGCCGGCCTACGACCGTCGGCCTCTCGCGAACGGCACGATCTGACTGGCGTTCGAGATCCCTCAGCAGATCCCTGATGGGCCCCACGGCATCGACTTCCGCGAGGATATCCGGCATCGTGGTCCAGCGCGGGCGCGTGCGGCCATCTCCCATATTGACGTCGCGCGGTATTAGGGATTTCCCCACATCGCATGGATCAGGAATGCGCAAGTGGCTGAGAGCCGGCAGATCGCGACTAAACGCAAAGGCCAGAGCGGTCCCTAGTTCGACCGAATCAGCATATTTCCTTGCGACCACTGCATGCTCTTCGGCAAACCTGTCAAATACCTGCGCGCCAAATTTATTGAACGCGCGGCGCAACGCCCCGCTTGCCGACTCAGCACCCGCCCTGACCGCTAGAAGCGAACGACGAAGCGCCTCCCTCGCCGATCGAAGAGTTTCAACGCTGGCCTGCGCATCCCGCAGCTCGGCCCCGCACACTTCCGGTTGCCCGCCGGCCAGAACAGAGTTCGCGGCTCGCACTCCGATGGCAGTTTGGATGCTGCGAAGTTTCCCCTCGGCTTCCCGCAACTGCTCATCGATCGCCATAATGCCGTTTTCGTGCTTCTCGATCTTTTCCAGCGTGCTTCGCGCCTCCGCGATCTGTACCTGCAGCTCTTCCGAAAAGGGGATAGCCAGCCTCTGCGGAACCCTCTTTTCATCACGTGTTCCCATTCTGTTTGTTCCTTTCGATTAGGGTTCTCCGGCGACGCCGGGTAACCGTTGTAACTGATTCATTTCGGCGCTCGGTGACCAAATCCTGCAGGATCAGCGGCAGGCAGACCGGCGCACATCGCGGGATTTAACTTCGTCTCATAGCAGCCAGAAACCCGCCAATAAGGCGATGAGCAGCTCGGCCTCGTCAGTGGCCTCATGCGCACCTGGAATCGGACGAAGGGGCGTCCGCGATATCGTCACGGGCTGAGCCGGGCTCGCCTGGGATCGTGATAGCGGAATTTTTTGTTCCATGAGTTTATCCTTTCTTTCCGATGGACTAAGAACTCCGCCCGTGGAATCCCGAGAGGAGAGGCTCGGGGTTTTCGGGAGGGCGGCCCCGCGTGTGATCCGCCCACGCGCCCTGATTTCGAACTACGTGAAGTTATGTGACTCGGCGCATATCCCGCCATTCGTCCATCAGCGCTTCGCACTCGCGAGAAATTGCTGAGGCGTCACTCCCGAAAGCATGCCAATTGATCGGTGGCAGCATCCGAAGATCGACATGGTCCTGAACCCAGCTCTCGACCAAATACAACATCGCAGCCGTTATCAGTCCCTTTGTCGCGGTCCTCTGATCCGGAGGAACCATCTCGAAACTCAAGCCGCTCACGAACTCAGGCCACGCCCGACGAGCCCCACTGCAGAGCTGGAGAGCCGCCCATGCAGAACCTCGACTGAACTCCTCGGAAGGATCAACGTGAGTCGGGTCGCTCTTTTCCGTTGCAGAGTCCTGCGATTCCAGGCGAGAGCGATAGTTTCCACTTCGCCCAGGAACGTTGTAGCGATTTCGAAACGCATCCACGGCCGGCCAGTCCAGCAGTCCATCGGGACGGACCGGCATGCCCTTGCCGATGTATTTCGCAACCGCTGCAGGCGACACACCCCATCGGCGAGCAGCTTCCGACTTCGTGATTACTTCCGAGCTTCCTTTAACCACTTTTTTAACCCTTTCACCTTTAACCACACTGGTTTAAAACCACTTTTTTTAACCAGCCTCTAGGCCAGGCGCGCAGCCTGAATACCCGCAGGGATTCACGCTCCGGGAAGGACCCGCACCACCAGCGCACCAGCCGAATTGGAACTCCTGATTCCGCCGCGTGACTTCCCATTCCCAAGCGATCCCCTCATCTGCGTCATACGCCCCCCTGACCGCGCCGCTGCAGCCCGAGCGCCTCGAAGTCCGCTTCCGTGATCCGACGACCCTTGTTGCCCGCTACGGGCTTATTGCGCCCTAACCAGGCTTGCCGCCGCCGTGCGGCCTCCTCGGCTTCCTGCTGTCGCCATTCGCGCATGAACCGCGCCATCGCCTCACGCTCCCCCGGAGAGCTACTTTCCGCAGCAACAACCGGACAGCCACGCGGGCATCGAAAAGCTTTCGAAGCGTCCAGATCTTCTACGATCCGGAAACCAGTTCCGGCGCATACCGGACATGCGATATTGCGTCGAACTGACGCTTGAGGCAGAAAAAGCCGATTCCAGATCAACCGCAGCGTTGGCGCAGTTGGAACGGTTTCGCCTTCGGCCGCTTCATCGCAAACCGCTTTTACGCGCCGGCCAGCTTCCGTCTGTAGCCATTCGAGATCAGACCCACGCGTCTCTTCCGGATCGATGCCGGCCAGTTCTATCAGCCGATCACGCAACGCGCGCTGCATGTCTTCCCCGAAGATCATCCCCGGCAGCGGCTGAAGCCCGGCAAAGCCGAGCATTCTGCCAACTACGAAAGCCCTGAACGTCTTTCCCATAGCCTTCATTCGTTTTCAAGCCTCCTGCGCCGTGCCTCGGCGCCCGACTGGAGAACTTCAGGCTCCGGAGGCGGCGGCGGATATCCCGCGCGAATCCATCCGAGGAATGTGAGCTTCGAGTAATCCCATCCGCGCCGGCTCTGATATGCGCAATACGACCCGTGATTGCCTCGAAATCGATCCCAGTCGAAAGACCCGTTCATCCCCATGACCGTGCGGATCACGAGATCCCGCGGTTCACGATTGTCATGTTTCAGGTGTC